>DAIEPN010000015.1 GCA_027348355.1 Chlamydiota bacterium
CGGCAGTACCTAAAGAGACTAGGTCTACTCGATATTGTACGGATATTGCGAAAAGCTTTGCAGCTCCCGTTTTTCATGTGAATGCAGAGGATCCAGAAGGATGTGTATATGCCGCTATGCTTGCCATTGAGATTAGACAAAAATTTGGATGCGATGTCTTTATCGATCTCAATTGCTATCGTAAATACGGCCACAACGAAAGTGACGAGCCTAACTTTACACAACCTCTGATCTACAGCCTCATTAAAAAGAAGAAACCGATACGAGAGATCTATTTAGATAAACTCATCCAAGAGGGAATTCTTACCAAAGAAGAAGCTGTAGATTTGGAAGAACGATTTAGAGAGAGTTTGCAGCAGGCACTCGCAAAAATTAAAGATGCTCCTCCAAAAGAACCTCTACAAAGAGGGAAAGTTGCGAATCGGATAAAACCTATAATTACTTCTGTCCCTTCCAAAAATTTGCAAGAGATTGCAGAAAAGTTTTGTCAAATCCCAGAAGAATTTCATTTACATCCTAAAATAGGAAAACTTCTCAAAGAGCGACTTGCTATGGTGCAGGGGGATCCAAAACAACCTTCCATTGATTGGGGCATGGCAGAGCATTTAGCATATGGTTCTTTATTAAGTGAAGGGATATCGATTCGTCTTTCTGGGCAGGATTGTGCGAGGGGAACATTTTCCCACAGACAATCTGTATGGGTGGACCAACAAAGTCAGCAGTCTTATTTTCCTTTAAATTATCTAAAAAAAGGCCAAGGGAAATTCCAAGTTTTTAATTCCCCACTTTCTGAATTTGCAGTTCTTGGGTTTGACTTTGGATATTCTGTTTTTGCCGATAAGTCTCTTGTTATCTGGGAGGCACAATTTGGAGATTTTTGTAACGGCGCTCAAATTATCATAGATCAATATTTATCTGCTTCCGAGCAAAAATGGAATTTATCTTCTAGGCTTGTCCTTCTTCTTCCTCATGGCTATGAAGGGCAAGGACCAGAGCACTCTTCTGCAAGAATGGAAAGGTTTTTGCAGCTCTGTGGGCATGCGAACCTGCAGGTGGTCAACTGTTCCACGCCCGCCCAGTTTTTCCACGTTCTGCGACGGCAAATGTTAGCACCTGTTAGCAAGCCTTTAGTTGTTTTCACACCTAAGGCTCTGCTACGACATCCCGAGTGTACAAGTTCCCTAGAAGATTTTGCAAATTTTTCTTTTCAGACGGTACTTGATGACATAGAGACTATAAAAGCACCAAAAAAATTGCTTTTCTGCTCCGGCAAAGTGTTTTATGATCTCGTAGCAGAGAGGAAGAAGAGGAATCGCACTGACATTGTGATTGTACGGATTGAACAGCTTTATCCTCTAGATGAAGAGAAAATTAGAAGTTTGGTAGAGAAGTATAAAGAGGTGGAGGACACTGTCTTTGTGCAGGAAGAACATAAAAATATGGGAAGTTACTTCTTCCTCTCTCCTTTATTAGAGGAGATATTACAAAAAACTATCCGTTATATAGGAAGAGGTGTCAGCGCATCACCTGCTGCCGGTTCCTATCAAATGCATAGAAAAGAACAGCAACACCTTTTAGATGAAATTTTTGGATAAGACTGGTACGGTAGTAGTTAGATAAACTAAGGATAAAAAATCATGAAAGTCGAGATCAAAATTCCAACGATGGGAGAATCTGTTTCCGAAGCCGTTGTAAGTGCAATACTGAAACCAAATGGAAGTATTGTAAAAGTTGATGAAGAAATTCTCGAGTTAGAAACGGATAAGGTCAACCAGGTCCTCTATGCTCCTGCAGCCGGAGAGCTCAATTTGCAAGTAAATATTGATGAAACTGTCAAAATTGCCCAGGTGATTGGTTTTGTTGATACAGAAAAAACAGAGCCGAAGGCTCCTACAAAAACATCTCCAGAAAAACCTGCAGTTCTTGCAAAAGCAGAAATCACGACTTTCAAACAGCCAGAAAAAGAGCATAATGCACGTAAGATGCAAGAAGATTTTTTAGCCGATGTCTCGGAATCGAAAAAGGCCTCTCCTCAGCCCGTCCTTACAAAAGTGAAAGAGCCGGTGGCGGCAGAGGAAAAAGAAAGCAGAAAGAAAATGACCAAGTTGCGTAAGGTCATCGCAGAAAAGCTTGTTGAGGCCAAAAATAGTACTGCGATGCTGACGACTTTTAACGAAATTGATATGAGCGCTGTGATGGCCATTCGAGCAAAAGAAAAGGACACCTTTGCCTCTCGTTATGGAGTTCGTCTTGGATTTATGTCATTTTTTGTAAAAGCAGTAGTGAATGCACTCAAAATGATTCCAGCGGTCAATGCTTATATTGATGGGGAAGATATTGTTTCGGTGAATACTTATGATATTGGAGTTGCCGTTGCGACAGACAAAGGTCTAATGGTTCCTGTAGTCCGAGATTGTGATAAGCAATCGTTTGGGCAGATCGAATCTACTATTGAAAACTATGCTAAGAAGGCTCGAGAGGGCACGATCTCTGTGGACGATCTTAAAGGAGGAAGTTTTACCATTACAAATGGAGGAAGATTTGGATCGCTTCTTTCTACACCAATACTAAACCTTCCTCAAAGTGCTATTTTAGGTATGCATGCCATTGTGCGCCGTCCTATCGCAGTAGGTGATAAGATTGAGATCCGTCCGATGATGTATGTTGCCTTAAGCTATGACCATCGTATTATTGATGGAAAAGAGGCGGTCTTATTTTTAGTAAATATCAAAGAAAATTTAGAAGACCCTGCGCGTTTATTATTGGACCTTTAGGAAAAGTTTATGGCTAAAGCTTTTGATGTACTTGTGATTGGATCGGGTCCTGCTGGATATGTGGCAGCGATCAGATGTGCTCAACTTGGGCTTTCTACGGCCTGTGTTGAAAAAAGTCCTGTCTTAGGTGGAACTTGTTTAAATGTTGGTTGTATTCCTTCCAAAACTCTCTTGCATTCTACAGAGGTGTATTACAAAAATAAGCATGATTCCAGCAAATTTGGAGTCAATTATACAGAACTGTCTTTTGATTTTTCTGCAATGCTTTCCTATAAATCTAAGGTAGTAAAAACATTTCAGCAGGGGATAGAAGGATTATTTCAAAAGAATAAGGTTACAAAATTCATCGGCTCTGCAAGTCTTCTCTCTCCCAATTCTGTTGAAGTTGTAAATGGGTCCGAGAAGACAATTGTAGAGGCTCGTTTTGTGATTATTGCAACAGGATCGGAGCCCATCTCTCTTCCATTTCTTCCCTTTGATCAAAAAAAGATCATTTCTTCCACAGAAGCGCTTTCACTAGAAAAAATTCCTAAAAAAATTGTTGTTATAGGGGCCGGTGCGATTGGTATTGAGCTTGGATCTGTCTATAATAGGCTTGGGAGTGAAGTGGTCTTTATTGAATTTTTAGATCGAATTTGCGCTTTTCTAGATGAACCTGTAAGTGTAGAACTGCAAAAGAGCCTGGAGTCTCAAGGAATGCGATTTTTCCTCTCTTCAAAAGTGACGAAAGGAGAGATGCTCAACAATGGTGTGCAGATTACAGCTTTGCAAAAAGAGGCTACAGAAATTACCTTTGATGCGGATTTAGCTTTGGTTGCGATAGGAAGAAAGCCATACACTCAAAATTTAGGTTTAGAAAAGATCGGTGTTCTTCCTAACAAACAAGGACGAATTGAAGTGGATGGACAGTTTCGTACGACAATTCCAAATGTATTTGCCATTGGAGATGTGATCGATGGCCCCATGCTGGCTCATAAAGGATCAGAGGAAGGCGTTGTGGTTGCAGAGCTGATTGCAGGACAAAGCCCTATTCTTGATTATATCACGATCCCGAATGTTGTGTATTCCTATCCTGAAGTTGCAACAGTCGGACTTACAGAACAAGAAGTGAAAAAATTGGGAATAGAATACTATGCAGGTACGTTTCCGTTTACGGCCAATTCAAGAGCTAAGTGTATTGGGGAAGAAAAGGGATTTGTAAAAATCATCGGACATAAGTCTTCTGATCGTATACTTGGTATGCATATTATTTCTGCGCATGCTTCCGAACTTATTTCAGTAGGAGTAATGGCAATAAAGCAAAAGATGACTCTTTCAGCTTTATCCCATACTCCAATTGCACATCCAACTCTTGCCGAAGCAATTAAAGAAGCTGCCCTTGCTGCACAAAAACGGGCAATTCACCGTTAGTAGTTTTGTGATTTACCGCAGCCGCAAGAACCTTTTACATTTGGATTGGAAATTTTAAATCCAGCGCCATTGAGTCCATCGATATAATCGATCTCGGAACCGAGCATTCTTGATACTACTTGCTCATTCACGTGGATTTCAATTCCTTCAGATAGGAAAACTTTATCTTCAGGTTGTGCTTTTTCAGAGTAGTCTAACACATATTCAAAACCACTACAACCCGCCGCTCTGTCTTCGAAACGAAGTCCCCAGCCCTCTCTACCATCATCTTTTAAGATCTCGCGGTATTTATCAGCAGCCCTCTTAGTTAAAGTGATCGTATTTAAATCAACTTTTTCATTTAAGATTGCATTTAAGCGGTCTACAAGCGCGTCAATTTGCTTTTCACTAAATCCATGACCTAGCATACCTGCTTCCAAGGTTTCCCAAGTCGAGGCTTGGCATCCTACACAGTGCAAGCCTGAATTTGTAATTTCGGCTGCGAGCTTTTGGCTTTTGTGGGGAAATTTAGAAAAAATATCATCAATTGTCATTTGACGAGAGATGCTCTGTTCTTTGGTATTGGTCATAGAATTCTCCAAAATAGGCTTAATAAAAAGGATGTTTTTAAAATGTGATTTTTACGCAGCCGCCTTTAATCTTGCACTGGCAAGCTAAGCGCTCTGTGTTTTGCTCTCCAAGAAAGTCTTGTTCTTCTTGGGTAAAAGGGGTGAGATTTTCCATACCTTCGACAACTTCAATGACACAAGTTCCACAAATGCCTTCTGTACAAGCAAAAGGAACTCCACCTTCTTCACAAGCTTCTGCAATGGGGGAATTATCTTCGAGGGTATGATCTTCACCTGTATTCTCAAATATTAATTTGGCCATAAATTTCCCTTTTCGATAAATCTTATATTTTTAAGCCTTAATTAAACTTGAAAAAAGGGAAAAAATCAATCGAAATCAATCTTTTGGGTAAAACAACATATTTTTAGAAAAAGAAAAAACCATACCTTTTCAGGTATGGTTTTAAAATAAAGGTTTGTAAAAGGGCTAGTTACAGCAGATCAATCGAGTTCGGGTTCTTTGAGGGAGGGATATCTTGGTTGTTCTCACTTAAGATCTCTTGTACCGTCTCTTTAAGAGTTTGAATTCCATTTGTAAAACCACATGAGATCAGCATATTGTCTAAATAGCTTAGTTCGGACTCTAAATGATCTACTTTACTTTCTAAAGCTGCGATTTTATTAATTAATTCATTTTCTTTCATATAGCGCCTTTTTTTTGCTAATGTTATACTATAATTATACACTATTTTTGCTATTATTTCAATTAATCTATAAAATAAATTTTTTGCAATACTATTATTATCAGATGTTTACGTCTTTTATTTTTAATAAATTGAATTTTTATTAATGAATTAATGTTTTTTGCAATTAATTAACTGCCAATAAGATGCAAAATATATTGGAGATATTCATAAAGAATGTTACGGTCTAAAATAAAAAAATCTGCTAAGAAAGCTCCATTTTTATGCCTCTTAGCAGATTTTTATTTGGAATTTACGAATTTTAATTAATGAGCCCAAGGATCTATTCCGACTGCGAATGTTCTAAATGGATCTAGGTTTACTAGGCCATCCATTTTAGCATTCATCAAGTCTACAAGTGAATTTGACTCTTTTGCAGCTGCGAAAGGGTTCTCCTCGATTATGGGATATGTAAATGTACGTTGTTGTCTCTCACATGTAGGATTCATTGAACTCGCCCAAGGATCCTCAAATTGAGCTGCGGTCTTTTGTGGTTCTCCATCGTGATCGCCAGAGCCTGAGTTATCTGAGCTTATAAGAGAAGTTACATCTGCAGTTTCTAATAAAAGCCCTGCTGTAGCTTTTTGTAAGTTGCTATCTGGATAATTCTCTGGTAATTCCTTATTTTCATTCATTTCTGTTACTTCGGCATTTTCTAGAAGTATATCTTTCATGCCCTGTAAGAAATGCCCAACACTACCCCCACTTGCAATAAAGAAGAGAGCTATGGCTCCAAAAACGGTAGCAAATACGATCGCTGTTGTTATAATTGTTATAGCTAAAGATACGGAAATGGTGATAACTGTAGCTAGGGCGATGACTTCTAGGCCTCTCATGGACCAAGCCATCATGCTTCCTGTCCCTGGTGTGTCATAAACAGCTTCTGCTCCCGCGCAGGCAGCTTTATCAACTCCTTCCATCGCTGTTAAAGTCAATCCTACATATCTATAGAATAGCTTTGCTACGATATTGTCCGTTTCATTTGCACAGCCTTGCATGTATTCTTGAGATGCAGAGATCCAAGGCATTTCTACTAGTGCGTATGATGGTTTTACTGCTGATGTCATATAACTCTCTCTTTGTTATTAATATTATTGATTTATTAAAATTAATAATTAGAATAGTTAAATTAAAAATTTAATTCAATAATTATTTAATTATTTATTGAAATAGTTCTTATTATTCTGATGATTATAAAGTTGCGATTTATCTTTTAGATGGTATGGGGCTTAGGTTTTAAATAAGTCTTTTTAGTAAGATCTTGATTTCTATAAGCTTTTCATTATAAGTGTCTTCTGAATGCTATTTTTCTCTTGTGTAATAAAATTGAGTGACTTATGCTTTGTTCTTTTCGTGGGAGAACAAGAGCTTATGAAATCTACAGAATCTGAATCACTTATATCTACTCATCACGATCCTTTTCGCTCGATTATTTTTTTTGGTCCCCCGGGATCTGGTAAGGGAACCTTGGCCAAAACACTCAGTGCGGCTGGAAATCACATACATCTCTCGTCCGGTGATATTTTTCGAGGGTTAGACCCAGAATCTGGTGCTGGCAAGCTATTTCATACCTATGCGAGTAAAGGCCATCTCGTCCCAGATCACGTTACTGTTGATATTTGGCACTATTACGTAAAAGGGCTTATCGCAACAAACCGGTATTTCCCTAAGAAACAACTTCTTCTTCTAGATGGGGTCCCTAGAACTCCTGCCCAAGCTGTGCTTTTTGGACCTTATTTGGAGATAGCCCACATCATCGTCTTAGAGGTGGAAGATGTAGAAGTTTTGATCAAAAGACTTCAAAAAAGAGCTCTAATCGAAGGTCGCATGGATGATAAAGAAGAGAAAATTCTTCGTACACGTATGGA
>DAIEPN010000018.1 GCA_027348355.1 Chlamydiota bacterium
TATAGATTTCACGAAGTTGCTCCTTTCTTAGAGATTTCAAGATAGTTTCGATTTACTTGATTCCAAATATAGTCGCTGCGCGCTTTTCGGCGTGCATGCTTATCTGTGATATCACTGCCTGGAAAGCATTCCATATCAATTTTAGCGCCAAAATACAAGTGAATTCCCCCGCGCTTGGCGATTCGCTGCTCGCCGAGTTCTATTTTTATTGTTTCTGGAGGAGGGAGTAGATCATATGTTGCTAAGGAAAGTGTATAGAAATAGGTAGGCTTATCACTTTTCTTTGCCATGAGATAGAACATTTCAATGCTTTGTGGATCAAAAGCTGCAACTTCAACGACTCCATTTGCATTTGCTCGATCCCTTCCTCCGCTAGGAGCCACATAAATGCTTTTTCCTCCTTCACAAAGAAGTTCGCTCATCAGTTCCATCGTACGCTTATTATGCAGCTGCTTTTTCATTTTCTGTTCAGGAGGATGGTCAATGTATCTTTTGGAATAGATACATAAAAGATTACATCCCATACTAAAAGGAATCGCTAAGGGATCTGTAATGACCCTTTCTCCCGCAACAAAAATGAGATCTTCAATGTAAGAAAGGTGTGTTCTCTCTAATAGAACGCTGATTGCCTGAGGATCCGCTTCGGTTTGATGGTTGGAAAGGAGAATAACATTATGCCCTTGACGTAAGTGCTCTATGATTTCGTCTAGATTTTCGATGCCTCGAACAGAAGAATGGGACATATCTATTAAGGGCTTTACAAAATTAATTCCAAAAGAGAAATAATCAAAAGGAGCCCTTAGAGCTCGGTGATAGGGTTGAAATGAGAAAGGACTTTCAAACTGTTTTTTCAAAAGTTGCAGAAATGTGACGAACATGGACTCATATTTTTTAATATCGATTCCATGAGTTGCAAGTGTGTTTTTATAACCTAGATAAAACTCTTCCAACGTGGAAGGGAGTTGCTTTGGTGCCCAAGGTTCATGTGAGCAGGCTTTCACCTGCTCTAAAAAGTCGTGAGGGGATGTATTTTCAGACATCGATTTTTTTTCCATTTGTCATTGAATAGAATTGAAAGTCATTGATATGTAGGTTTTCTGTTGTACGGAATTTAAGCTCTGCGTTGGCCTTTTCCGCAAGGTCAATAAAGTACTCTTTATCTCCATGGTTTAGGTAATGCTCAAGTTCAGGGTGATAGACAATCTCTATGCCAAACTCTTGTTGTGAGAGAAGTTTTTTAAGGATCCTTTCAATCTCAATTGCCACACTCTCATGAGTTTTTACAAGCCCCGATCCACTACAATAAGGGCAGTTGGTAAACATCGTTTGTATTAGAGATTCTCGATTCCTTTGTCTGGTCATTTCGATAAGGCCGAATTCGCTCATTCCTAAAATTGTACATTTTGCAGAATCATCTTTCATGGCTTCTTTGAGCCTATCGAGAACCCTTCGTTGATTTTTTCGAGAACGCATATCGATAAAGTCGCAGATGATCAGTCCTCCGATATTTCGGAGTCTAAGTTGTCTTGCGATTTCATCGGCGGCTTCCATATTAATGTGGACAAGTGAGCTTTCAACATCTGTTTTTGAGCTTTGCTGCGTGCTGCGTCCTGAGTTTACATCGATCGTATGCATAGCTTCAGTGCGGTCAAAATAGAGGTATCCACCACTAGATAACCAAATCTTTCTCTTTAAAGCGCGATCGATTTCTTTTTCTACATTAAACCTTTCATACATAGGGACTTTATCTCTATAGTATTCGATTTTTAATGAGTATTCATTGGCGTATTTAGAATAGATCCTCTTACATGTCTGGTAAGTTGCATAATCATCGACAAGAACTCTATCGAATTTCTTATCAACTGCTGTCATGATCGCACGCTTTATAAGATCAGATTCTTCAAAAAGGCATGTTGGCTTTGTAGCTTTATTAAAATTTTCCATGATCGATTGCCAAGTTTTGAGGAGATCATTTGCCTCATCAATCAGGCTTTCCGTAGAGGCATTGACGCTCGCGGTTCTGCATATGAGCCCCATATCTTGAGGCATCTCAAAAGCTTTGATTAGGTTTTTAAGACGGTCTCGAGCGCTGCGATCTTCGATTTTGCGAGACACACCTCTATGAGGAGTGTTTGGGAGCAGAACTAAATACCTTCCAGCTATAGATACGTTCGAAGTAAGCCTTGCTCCTTTGGAACCGATTGGTTCTTTGACGACTTGAACTAGAACAGGGTGGTCAATTTTCAGAATTTTGGAAATGTCACTTTCCTTTTTCTGTTTGTTTGTTTGCGATTTTGGATCGTAATTGAGATCGAAGTCCATATCGAACATTTCCTGGAATTTTTGCGTATTTTCCAAAATATCAGAAATGTGGATAAAGCCGTTTTCACCTTCATTGATATCAATGAAAGCAGATTGAATGTTATGTAAAATATTTGTCACTCTTCCGCGATAAATATTTCCGGTCAATTGTCGGGTTTTTTTTCTTTCTACGATCAAATCGTAGAGCTGTCCATTTTTTAGGTGGGCATATCGTATTTCTTTAGATTCTACATTGAGAAGAATTTCTTGCATCCTTTCACCGTTGCCTATATGTAATTTTATGTTCTTGATCCGGAAGCTGGTTGATTCAGGTGTTTAAAGAACTATTTTAGGGAAAAGTGGTATCTTTTTCCATAAAAATCCTTAGAAAAAAGATTAGCTTTTTTATCTATTCTGGGATAGTTCAGCTTTGATTTTTTCTAAAAAATTTCCTTGGGCGAGTTCGGCCGCCCCTTTGATAGCATTGTAAAATGCTTTTGGGGTAGAATCTCCATGACATTTTACAACAATGCCCTCAACACCGCATAGAATTGCTCCTGGATATTCAGAAGAATGCAAATGTTTTTCGAAAGAAGAGAGCATTTGCTGAAGATCCATTGATTGCCATGTTTGTAATTTTGCTTTGATTTGATCTAAAATAAAGGCGGAGATGCCTTCAGCCGTTTTTAAAAAAATATTTCCGGTGAAGCCGTCCGTGACTAAAACATCAACTCGCCCTTCAAATACTGCTTTGGCTTCAATATTTCCTAAAAAAATGTGGGAAGAGAGATTGTCGTTCTTTTTAAGAAACTGCAGTTGTTGATAAGCTTCTCTAAGCTCTACTGTTCCTTTTTTCTCTTCCGAACCAATGTTGAGCAATCCTATTGTTGGCTGGGCAACTCCTCTTGTTTTTTGAAAAGCAATACCCATAGTTGCGAAATGTAGAAGATGTTTAGCTTTATAAGAAACATTGGCCCCCACATCTAAAACGGCCATTGGGGTGTTTTTTGTAGGAAGTAAAACAAGGAGAGCAGGTCTATCAATACCAGGGAGCATGGCTAGTGTTGTTTTTGCACTAGCCATGATCGCTCCCGTGTTACCTGCGGAAACAAAAGCATCGATCTGGTGTTCATGCAGCTTTTTTATCCCAAGACAAATGGAAGAATTTTTCTTTCTGCGAATCGAGATCAGGGGATCGTCGTCCATCTCAATGATTTCCTGCACAGGAAAAAAAGAGACTTGATGGTTCGTGGAAAAATGAGGGCTTTGCTTTTCCGTTCCAAATACCGTAAGGTAAATTTCTGGATGATTTTTGAGAAATGTTGAGACAGCCGGTATGAAATCTTCGGGTGAAGTGTCGCTTCCCAGAAGATCTACACCGATATGAATGCGCTTCGTTTGGGAAGCGCTAGAATTATTCTG
>DAIEPN010000025.1 GCA_027348355.1 Chlamydiota bacterium
TATCGGTGAAATGATCCACTCTTGGGATAATTCACAGGCTGGATATCATTTCATTTTTGGTGCGGAAGAGTCTTGTGGATATCTTTTAGGGTCATTTTCCAGAGATAAGGATGCGGTGGTTTCTGCATGCCTACTTTCTGAAATAGCATTGCAATGTAAGCTGCAAAATATGACGTTCTCTGATTATTTAGCAGGAATCTATAAGAAATATGGTGTGTATAAGGAAAAGCAACTTTCTATGAGTTTTTCTCCCGGAAAAGAAGGAGAGGAAGAGATTTCTTCTATCATGCATCATCTTAGGAAGTACCTCCCGACAGAATTTTCAGGAAAAAAAGTGTTTGCTATAGAAGATTATCAGAAATCAGTTCGCTATATTCTCCAATCCTCTAAAGAGGAACATCTTCACCTTCCCGTATCAGATGTACTTGTTTTTATTTTTCAAGATCAAAGTAAGCTTGTGATTAGACCTTCTGGAACGGAGCCAAAGGTGAAGTTCTATGGCTCGAGCCAGCTTCCCTCAAAAGGAAATTTGGAAGAAGAAAAGAAGGAATGTGAAAGATTGGTCGATGATTTGCTTAAAAAAAGTCAGGAGTTTTGTAAAAACATCCTTTGCAAATAAAAGGAAAGAAGGATGCATTATAGTAGAGCTTTAGTAACAGGTGCAAGTTCAGGGATTGGTAGAGCCCTTTGCGAGCTTTTAGCTGAAGAAGAAATTCCTCTTCTTATCACGGCCCGTAACGGGGAAAAGCTTAAAGAAATCCAAAGCGATCTAGGAAAAAAAGTAGATGTTCAGATTTTTGTAGCAGATTTGAGCTCAAGTACTTCTAGAGCTTCTCTTCTTACAGCTATATCTGGCTACGTTCCCGACCTAATTATTAATAACGCAGGTTTTGGTCTATATGGACCGGCTCTTTCTCATTCCACTGAAGATCTATCTGCTATGCTAGAGGTTAACTCAAAAGCCGTTTTAGAAATTTCTCTTGAAGCCGCAAAATGGCTGAGTAAGGCGCAAAGAAAGGGAACAATTGTAAATATATCTTCTGCTGCTTCTTTTTTTCCATTTCCTTATTTCAGTGTGTATGCAGCGAGCAAAAGTTTTGTCACCATTTTTTCAGAATCTCTTGATCGCGAACTCTCTCCTTCAGGAATCCGTGTTTTGACAGCCTGTCCAGGAATGGTCAATACTTCCTTTAGGGCAAGAGCATCGAAAGGGCTTTTTACAGGGAAAATTGCATTTGGCTTCTCACAAGAATTAGCAGCCCGTAAGATCTATGAGCAGATCAAAAGGGGGAAGTCGTTTAGCATTTTCACATGGAAGTATAAAATAGCTGTTTTTGTAGGAAAACTTCTTCCAAACAAGCTCAGAGAAAAGATTTTAGCAAGGTCACTATCGAAGCGTTTTCCTGTATACAGTAAGATGTAAAAAAGGCGAGGAATTTTCCTCGCCTTTTGTTTTCGTTACTAACGATAGATTGTAGTGCCAAGGTGCTGGCGCAAAATTATCAATTTCGACAAGTGCCGCTCCCGAATAAGTGGGATCTTTTTCATGGCGATAGTCCCAAAGGGGGCTCAATTGAATATTTTTTTCCATAGATCAGGTCTCCTTTCTGTACCGAACATCCTATTTAGATACTCCTCAGGCGATCTTGGAATGGGTAGAGAAATGGGACCAAAAGGAACTTTGGAAATATTTTCGATCTGAGAATAGGTAAAACGTTCATGGTTACAGTTGAAGTAAAAATTAAAAAGACCTTTTCATAGTAAGAACGTAGAACTTTTTTTTGTGATAAAATTCAAACTAATGAGAAGGGAATCCGTAAGGAAATGCCAATATTTTACAGCATTTTATCTTTGATTTCCCCAATTGAGATAAGAGGGGCATCGGGGTGGTTTATGCCCTCACAGCCTTGGGCTGCTTCTTCCCAAGCTTTTTCAGAAGATAGATTTTCTTGCCACCAAGGGAATGTTTGACATTGTTTAGGTCTTACAGGGTAGACTGTACACATTCTTTCTTTAAGGAAGATACAATCGTAGTCTTGAGATCTCTTCACTTCTTTAAGGGCGAGCCTATTGCCGATTTGCCTTGTATATTTTCTTATAAAATCCTCTTTGGAAATTTGTAAAAATTCAGATATTTTATCGATTTCCTCTTCAAGGACCCACACGTAGCCAGGAGTACCTGTACAGCATTTCCCGCAGCCTGTGCATTTAAATCGGAGGCCTTGCTGGAACCACGGCTCAGAAGAATTTGTCATATATTACCACGTAATGAATTACCACTTGAATGAAACTTCTTTGATCATTTTCCAAGAAGGACTAAATACGATGTCCTTTTGGTAAATTTGTACTTGTCCATGATGAGGATTAATCTCTAAAAAATTCCAGCTACCGATTTCTTGATGGGAGGTGCTTCCACTATCTAAAATAATGGGATAGCCATTGAGGCGTAAATCGGCTACACAATTGCGGTGCGTATGGCCGTGAATGTAAAAAATGATGTTGGGATATTTTAGTACAAGCCTCTGGAGTTCATGGGCTCGCTCTAATGTATTTCTTGGTTTATCATTGGGAAATAATGGAAAATGATTGATTAAGATGATTTGGTCCGTACTTGGGATTTGCTGAAGGAGTATTTCTAAATTTTTCTCAATCTTTGGAGAAAAGCATCCGGCTGCAGAAAAGAGCGAAGTAGCAAGTGTTGTGTCCAACCCTACAATCCACCACGTATCTGAAATTCGGGATGCTGTTACCCCATCATCTCGCAAAGAAAACATCGTTTCAATGGGTGACTTTTCTGAGAAATAAGAAGGGAAGTAATTATAGAATTTTTTTTGCTTAAAATCGGAATACGTATACTGGTCGTGATTTCCTGGAATCACAAATACTTGGAATCCTTCCTTGATGAAAGTGTCTACAAATTTTTTTGCTGCAATTAGCTCAGCATCAAGTGTTGTTGTACTCAGATCCCCTGAGATAATAATAATGGAAATTTCCATGCTTTTAAAAAGCTCTACAAGATTATGAAGCCTTTCGGGGATATAAACCGCCTTCCTATAAAAGCAAAGGTTTACATTTCCTACCCAGCGTTTAGAAAAAAATTGTAGGGGGGAAAAGCTCACTTTTGAGAAATGAAGGTCAGAAATATGGGCTATTCGTAACGAATGATGCATGAAAAAAACTTGTTTGTTGGAAAATTCAGTATATCACGGGATTCCTTACAAAGCAAGGTCTGCTGTGGTTTATTTTTTTAGAAGTTTACGAGGCGCTCTTTGCTTTGTTGGTTTCTTTTTTAGATATTTGTATTGTAGTTGTTTGCTATGCAAAACTTCTT
>DAIEPN010000028.1 GCA_027348355.1 Chlamydiota bacterium
GAAGTTCTTGTGGAAGATTATTTTGCAGAAGTGCCAAAGTATTTTCTATCGCTTGGGTTTGAACATCTAGCCCGACTACAAAGCCTTGAGGTAAGACCTTCTGCGCCAGAAAAAGGGTATCTTTACCGTTTCCGCAAGTTGCATCTATAACAACGTCCCCTGAGGATAAAAGTAGGTCCCAGTAGTGATGGGAAAGGGTGATTGGAGAGTGAAAAAGGGGTGAATTGAGCTGCATTAAGTGAAGATCCTTAGAAAAGTTCTTGATTTTACAAGAAAATGAGAGAAAATACATAGCGAAAAAAGGAATTTATGATTTTCGAAACAGATGTGCTTGTTATTGGATGTGGGATCGCAGGATGTATTACCGCTCTAGAGCTTGCTGAGCAAGGTTTCAATATAACTATTTTAGGATCAGGAAGTTATAAGGATTCAAACTCCTATTCTGCACAAGGAGGTATTATTTACGTTGGAAAGGAAGATTCTAAAGAGCTTCTTTCTAAAGACATTTTTGAGGCGGGCGCAGGACTTTGCAATCCTAAGGCTGTTGATCAGCTAACTATGTTTGGGCCTAAATTTGTGAAAGAGCTTCTAGTAGATAAATATGGAGTCAATTTTGATCAAATAGATGGAGGATTTTCCTTAGCCAAAGAAGCAGCTCACAGCTGCGCCCGAGTTCTTCATTATCGGGATCAAACGGGTGCTGCTATCATGTCAGCCTTGTTTGAACGCATAGAAAAGAATCCTAAAATCACGTGTAAGCTTGATCATTCAGCCGTCGATCTAATTACTCTTTCCCACCATTCAAAAAAGCTGACTGACCTCTATAGTCCTTCTACGTGTGTGGGAGCCTATATTTTAAACCACCAAACTGGGTGCGTTGATATCTTTTTTGCAAAGGAGACGATTTTAGCAACAGGGGGGCTTGGTGAAGTGTTCTTACATACCACTAACCCAAAAGAGGCGAGAGGGGATGGGGTAGCCATGGCTTTTCGAGCAGGTGCTAGGATCATGAATATGGAGTATGTTCAATTTCATCCAACCGCTCTATATGTTCCGACTGAAAGACGTTTTTTAATTTCGGAAGCCTTACGTGGGGAGGGAGCAGAGCTTCTTTCCAATTCAATGTCTCCTTTTATGGCAAAATATCATCCTTTGGGAAGCTTAGCTCCGAGAAATGTGGTTGCAAGAGCTATGTACCAAGAAATGGTTTCTGGATCTACCCCGCACGTGTGGCTTGATATCAGTTTTAAAGATCGAAATTGGCTTCAGGAGAGATTCCCTTCTATTCATAACCATTGTCTTTCGAAGGGGTTTGATTTTACCAAACAACCTTTGCCTGTAGTTCCGGCGGCGCATTACAGCTGTGGGGGAGTATCTACTGATGAAAAAGGGAAAACTTCCATCTGTAGACTGCATGCAATCGGTGAGGTTGCCTGCACAGGACTTCACGGAGCGAATCGACTTGCTTCTACCTCTCTTTCAGAAGGACTTGTGTGGGGGAAAATGTGCGCGGATGATCTAAGCCAAAGCCTTTCACAAAACACTTATTATTTTCCTCCAGTCGAAGAATGGGTAATGGGTAATAAACCGGTTGATAGCGCTTTAATTCAGCAAGACTGGATGACAATCAAACAAACGATGTGGAACTATGTAGGTCTTCAAAGGGACGGGACTCGGCTAAGAAGGGCTCTTAAAATGCTTGATGAGCTTTCTTTACAAATTAAAGATTTTTATGAGCATGCCACATTAACACCAGAGCTTTTGGGCCTTCGCAACGGAGTTCAAACAGCGCTTTTAATTACCCAAGGAGCTTATCGAAATAAAAATTCGCTTGGGTGCCATTATCGGATTAATTAAGAAACAACTCATTAAATTTCTAAGTTTCACTCAGAAAACGAAGTGGGAAGAAGCTTTCAGATTTGTGATATGCTGCCTATGAGCCAGAAAATTTCGAATTGGTCTGAATATAAAAGATCTCTTGTAGAGACTGCTGCTAGGAAATCAGTTAAGAAGCCACTCATCTGATGAGTCAACATCAAGAAATGATGATCAAATCGTTAATAAGCAGCCAAATTAAAGGCTTAGATTACACGTGAGAAGTTAAGAAAAAATGATAGGGGTCTCTGATTTATCAAGTTTTAAAATAAAAACTTGATAAAGGCCAATTGCACAACAACGAAGCTGACTTAAATAAAAATCTTAAGTGTTTTATATTTCTTAGACAATGTTTTTTATAATAATTGTAATTGATTGACGTTTTTTAATTAATATTATACAATATTTTTTTAATTAAAAAATAGGTGTAAAATGCAGATAATTCAAAACTTTGTTATTGATAAAACAAATTTCAACCACTCAAATTCCAACCAGGATTTATCGAAGAAAGATTGGTATGAAGTAAGATCGGATTACTGCCTATATTATCTTCGTCTCGTTGTTCAACAAAATATTCGTCTGGGTAGTTCGAGAACGGATTCTAGCAAGATAGAAGCTCAATACATACACAAAACTGAGTCTCAGCTTAGTTTGCGCGATCGAATTGTTATGGCTATTTTTATTGTCTGTCTATTTCCAATTTCTATGCCGACATTCTTTGTGGGGAGCTTATTTTGCCTTAAGTCAACTACTTTAGACCAGAAAGTCAAAGCCTTTGAAGGTGCTAAGAAGATCGCTACAAATTATCAAACTTTGGATGAGAAATGTTTTCCTCTTGTTACACCGGGTACAAAAGATGGAGGATTTGTTGTAGACGAAATACACTTAAGTATTCCACTTTTACAAAAGATAAGCCCAAATTTGCAATTATCTTCAGAAGAAGATCTGACTCAAATCTTTGAGATCGCCAATACCTATACGTTGAACACTCCTTACCATACGGGAAGCGGATATGTACTAGATATAGATGGAGTATCTATTTTTCGACCTAATCATAATGGCACTCATTCCGGAAGACAGGTGCGCCTGTTAGAAGGTGTTTTTGATCTTATTACAAAAAGGGGATCAGATCGCGGGAAAGAGGTAGTAGATTCATTAACGCAGAACCAAATATTAAATCTTAAGCTAGGGCAATATTTTTTACGAGCAGGACGAGTAGATGAACGTTCATGGTCTGGGGGTGATGACTATTACACCCGCTCAGCTTTGATATATGAAGCATACGCAAAACAACTAGGAATTCCACCTGAGGAAATTGCATGGATGAAGGAACAACTTTTACATAGCTGTAAACCTATTGATAATTGTCCGGAAGATTTTAAAACGGATCCGAAAAAGAACTTTGTTTTTCATTTATTGGTTCTTGTTCATGAACTGGATTTGATCCGTGTGTGTGATCCTGAAAAGTTTGCTAGAGATGAGAATGGTAGAAAAGGTGAAAATTTTAAGAAGATAGAACATCATCTCGGTAGTATTTTGAAAGAAACTGATAGCTCGGTTGTATATCAACGCTCTTGTGAACTTCTTGATTTCTCTGCTGACTTACTGAGGGCTACAGGGGTTGAACCTTATAAATTTGACACAACTCCAAGTGGTGATGGACTGTTATTTAAAGAATGTAGTATGGGTGGGGGGCATTGTTGGTCAGTTCTTCGAGAAAAATCTTTTCCTAAATGGAGTTTCTGAAATTGTGTAAAATTTTGCTAGACTTAGACTTTTTTTTAAATTTTATTTTTAAGGAGTCTAGATCTGTCAGGGATCAAAGGATAAGATTTTTTAGGTTTCCTAAAAACAAGTAATCGTGAAATTCACATGGTTGCCACTACAGGATTAATTAATTGCTCAAAATCAATTTTTTTCATAAACTTTCATCTCGTTATACACGGGGTATTAGCTCAGTTGGTTAGAG
>DAIEPN010000030.1 GCA_027348355.1 Chlamydiota bacterium
ACAATGTTCCTGTCCTGTCTGGGAATTTTTACGCAAAAGGGGTATCCCCACGTTTTTTACAAACGGTAATGGATAAATTGCTAATCGTGGTCTCTGCCTCACCAAACAAAGATCGAACAGATCTAGAATGGAGCATACAGTTTGTGACTCCACATGTTCTCGAAAATCGCTATGTGGCTATGTCCATGTCGGATGTTTCCGATCAGGACCTTCGCGATTCAAAACCGTATTGGAAAGAAGAATACCTACGTAATAGGTTCAGAAGTTTTATGAACGAATTCCGTCTATACAAAGCAGACAATACGAAATTGGATCTACTATTCAAGGTTCAAGGTAATGCGATACAAGTGCAAGAGTGGAAACCTACTGAAAATTCATTATGAATACTAAATCCTCTTCCATAACAATTCTAAAAAGCACTCTTTTCCGAGGCGGAGGATTAGAAAAGTACACTCGTCGTATCATTCAGGCATTTTTAGATAAAAATTGGAAAGTTACTGTTTTGACAACAGGAAAAACTCCAAGTGACAATGAAATGCAAAAAGAAAACCCCAATTTACAGATCGTAACCTACAAATACCTCTTTCCCTGTAGTTTTCTAAAAGTACTTGAATTTGATCACTTTTGTAAAAAATATCTAAAAAACCATCCAACTGATGTAGTTTTTGGACTCGACAGAAACTCTTTTCAAACTCATATTCGAGCCGGAAATGGGGTACACGCCTCTTATTTAGAAAAGAGAAAAAAATCAGACTCATTTCTAAAAAGGCTCTCCTACCGCATTAACCCATTGCATCAAATCCTACTCCATATCGAAAAAAGGGCTTTTACCCACCCTCTTTTACAAAAGATATTCACAAATTCTTCCATGGTCAAAGAAGAAATCATACAGTTTTTCCAAGTTGATCCAAGTAAGATCGAGATCGTTCACAATGCAGTTGAATGGTCAGAATTTCAAACCCCTTTTACCAATTGGCAAAAAGGAAAAGAGCAGCTTGCAAAACAGCTTCAAATTGATCCAAGCCTATACCAATTTATCTTCATTGGCCACAACTATCAAAGAAAGGGCCTTGACAGACTCTTAGAAGCCTTAAGTGGCCTGTCACAGCAAAATTATCACTTAACCGTGGTCGGTAAAGATAAAAATATACACAAATATAAGGAATATACCGAAAGTCTAGGAATTGCAAAACAAGTCACTTTTGTCGGAGAGGCAAAGCCCCTCCCCTTTTATCAACTAGCCGACTGTATTGTGATACCTTCCTATTATGATCCCTTTGCAAATGTCACAGTCGAGGCCTTAGCCATGGGAGTTTATGTTGTTTCTTCTAAGACAAATGGAGGATATGAAATCCTAACAAAAACAGAAGGGACAGTGATCGATTCTTTAGAAGATATTGAATCTATTCGATTAGCTTTAGAAACTGCGATGAAGCATCCAAAAACGAACGAGTCTGCTCTTACAATCCGAAATTCTGTAAAAGACAGAGATTTTCCTTCGCAAATTACTTTCTTTACCGATGTATGTGCTCTATGATCGTGGACTTTCT
Source organism: Chlamydiota bacterium (assembly GCA_027348355.1). Classification (GTDB taxonomy): domain Bacteria; phylum Chlamydiota; class Chlamydiia; order Chlamydiales; family Rhabdochlamydiaceae; genus JABEVM01. The sequence continues at coordinate 1,551 of DAIEPN010000030.1, forward strand.
CTCCTACATAGCCATACGAATTGCGACGTTTCCTTTCGCCTTTCTTCCAATTAAGATGATTCACATTATTGGAAATTTTCTTGGAACTGTTATCTATCATCTATCTCCTAAGTTCAGAAAAAGGGCTTTAAGCAACCTTGCGCTCGCATCAAGCCTGCATTTGCAAGAAGAAGATATAAAACGCATCGCAAAGGAATCGCTGCAAAATCTATGCATTACGTGTTTAGAATATGCAAAACTTGGGCGGGAAAAGCACATTACGGACATCGCTACTTGTACAACGCCTGAAGAACCTTTGACGATTTTAAACCAAGGAAAAGGCATCATTTTCTTTTGTGGACATCAGTCCAACTGGGAGATCCTATTTTTAGAAGGCTCAAGCCGAATGCCTGGGACTGCTATCGCAAGACCTATTAAAAACGCTTTTCTCTACAAATGGATTGTTTCCATCAGAGAAAAATATAGTGGAAAAATCATCACAAGAAAAAATGCGGCCAAAGAGGGTTTACGAGCTATAAAGCAAGGAAGGTTTCTGGGAGTTGTTGGAGACCAGGGAATGCCTGATAGCCCTTTTAGCTCCTTATTTTTTGGAAGGCTTGCTTGGACGTCCCCGCTTCCTGCAATCTTGGCGTGCAAAACAGGGTGTCCTGTATTTGTTGCTATGACCAAAAGACAGAATAATAAATATATTACCCATTATTCTCATGCAATATGGCCAAATAAGGAAGAACCCGTAGAAAAAGAAATAGAGAGGATCATGAAAGAGGTTCTTTCAATCTTAGAAAAAAGTATTGAGGAATCTCCTGGAGAATGGCTATGGTCTCATAATCGCTGGAAGCAGCAGACTTTAGAAAAAGTAAACCGGACCTTTCGCCAAGATTGCATTGCAATTGTTCTTCCGAAAGAGAAAAAAGATTTTGAAATGTTTTATGAAGCTTTGTCTACTTTCGAAAAGATCTATCCAAGAGAATTCATATCCGTTTTTATACCAAAAAATTTTATGAACCTAGAAATTCCAAAAAACTGGGAAAAAATTCCATACGAGACAGAAGAAGATCTTTTTGTCAGAGATTTTCGATTTAAGCTTGTCTTCAATTTTTCAGGTGTCCGTAAACTGAAATCCCACTTTACCTCTCTCAGCGCATTTACTGTTTTTTCTCTCCGTGATATCCAAAAAATCGCCAAAGTACCTGATGACACACCGATTCCACAAACTCTTACCAAAGCTATGATTAAATGCCAGTAGATAGATTTTTCATAAACACAGACTTTGTAGAAGGAGAGCCAATCTTTCTTATCGATGAAGAGTTTCATCACCTTTGCAAAGTAACAAGACATCAAAGTGGAGAAGAAATCCAGCTTGTTAACGGAAGAAATCAAATCGCTCGAGCTCACATTGGAAAAATAGAAAAAAGACGTGCTGTTTTACAAATAGATCTAGTCGAAACTATCTCTATGCGAGGACCTAAAATCATACTAGGACAGATTATCCCCAAATGGAACAGACTTGATACGATCATAGAAAAGGGAACAGAACTTGGAGTTCATGAATTTTGGCTCATCCCAAGCCTACATACAAAAAAAGAGTTTTTTTCCCCTAACCAAACAGAAAGGCTAAAACATATTTGTATAGCTGCCATGAAGCAATGTGGAAGGCTTGACATCCCCTCCCTTCATTTTCACGAGAACTTACAGCAATTATCCCCTACAAGGGGCAGTGTTTTTTTCGGGGATACAAGAGAAAATGCGCCCCTTCTTTGGACTGCACTTCAGAATAAAATCCCCTCCCTTGAAACCATTCTTTTCTTTATTGGGCCGGAAAGTGGGTTTACTTCGGAAGAAATCACAATCCTTGAAAAGGATTGGCATGCCCAACCTGTGGCTTTAAGCAAAAACATTCTACGCACGGATACGGCATCGATTACCGCGCTAGGTCTTATGCAGCATTTTTTGCTAGCATCAAAGACTGAGTCATAATCCCATTATTAAATAAATAACTTTACAATTACTAAAATCTCAACATTGAAAAGAATAAATGATAATTCTTTAAATTTGCATTTTGCTTTTTAACAATCTATAAATTACCATACTTCTTCAGAACCAAGGAGCCTAGTATCATTTCCCGAAGATTGATCATTGCTGTCCTTACAGCACTATTCTTGTCACCAGCTCACGCAAGTGTTGATATCGGCTATGCTTCTTTTGAAGATATAAAAAGCAAAATAGGCATTAGTTTTACACCAGACTTGGTTCCTAGTACCAAAGTGTGTCATCTTTTTGTAGTTCAACATGGAACAACAGAATGGAACGAAGTAAAAAGATTTCAGGGTTGGTCGATGCTTCCTCATTTAAACGAGCGCGGGATCAATGAAATAGAAAAAGTTGCATCAATACTTTCTCAATTTGAAATTGATGCTATCTATTCTTCCGATCTAACAAGAGCAAAGGAAAGCGCCTTAATCATAAAAAAAAGACTCAATAACAGATGTCCTTTGTTTCTTAATAATAACTTTAGAGGAACAAACCACGCAAGCTTGATTGGAAAACGAGAAGAAAATTGCAAAGATGATCCTCATGTCCGACATTATTTTTCTCTTCGTTTGGAAGATAGAGTTTTTTGTTCCATTGCCGAAGGAGGGGAAAGTATAAGCGATCTCACTATTAGAATGATCCCGGAAATCAGAGAAATTTGTAAAAAACATCCAAATAAGAATGTAGTCCTAGTGACTCACGGAGCATCTCTCAGATGTCTTAATGTGATAGCCCATAGAAACTATCAATTCATTGAAAGCCATGGAGTTCCAAGAGGAAATGTGATGAGGCTTGATGTGTATGTCAACGTAAATAACGAGATTGCAATTATGCCGGCATCTCTTGATTATCTCCACTTTCAACAGCAACTTTCAGCTTATCCCAGTAACTGTTAGAT
>DAIEPN010000040.1 GCA_027348355.1 Chlamydiota bacterium
TTTTGAATATCTCCTTTACTAAATTTTTCTTTCTTTGGTTTTCCGATTTTACAAATTACTTGTGTGATAAAACGAAGTAAAAGCGGGAGTCTACAAAGATAAGATCCCATCCAAAAAGCGCCTTGGTCATAACGAAAGAGATATTCTTTAGAAGTCATCACTTCTTCGAATACATTTACGTTGTTCGTAACTTTTTTAACATGCTCGTAATACCATGGAGCGGAAAGAAATTGCTGAGAAAATAAAGGTAAATGACAAGCTAGGTGTACTTTAGAGCGAAGGTTCCCTTCCATAACCACGCTATGGTCTTTTCCAAAGACTATACCATCTATAAAATCTGGGGGCGTGGGAGCATGAGAAAGTTGTCTTATGAAATCAATCGCTTCCTCAGGTTTTGAAAAAGAATGGTAGCGAAGATAGACGAAATCTTTAGTGGGTATAAGTTTAAGTTCTGCTGAAACGAGAATTCCTAAAGATCCATATGAGCCTTGTATCCCATAAAATATATCTTGATTTTCTGAAGAAGAGGCTCTAAGTAAAGTCCCATCTCCGCAAAGGATTTCAAAGGCAGTACAGTTGTCGCTAAAACTTCCAAAATGGTGAGATGAGCTTTCCATAGCTCCTCCCATAATCGCTCCCCCAATTGTGATTCCCTTAAATTCAGGAACAACAGGGGGCATGAGACCCAAAGGTAGCGTTGCCTCAAGAAGATCCTTCATGGTCACCCTAGGCTCTACAATGGCAACATGTTTTTCTAGGTCAATTTGAATGATGTCTTGTAGTGATCCAAGATCGAGTTTGCTAGTTGATTTTTTATAAGATTTTGAACGCGTTGTATTGGACTTGCCTGATTGATATTTAAGATCGATGGAAGACCCTTCTCCAGAATTTTTTTGTAAAAAAAAATTCTTAAGTTGTTGTTGCAAATCTTCTACTTTTTTTTTGTGATCTTGCAGTCTTTTCATTTTTCTAATTTAAATCTCAATCGGAGAGAGGACAAATTGAATATGCTGTGTCTTTTGTAAATACGGTTCTATTTCTTCTTTGAGGAATTCTTCTGTTTGCTCTTTGGCTCTGCCAATGAAATTTTCTACTCGAACAATTTTCTCTATCTCTTTTTGCGATAGGCCAATATTTTTATCAGCTATAATCTTATCCAAGAGAGTACAAGATGATCCCTTTTCTTTCATTTCTTGAGCAGCTTCTTGAGCGTGCTTATGAAGAAGACTGTGGATCTTCTGTCTGTCTTTTCCTTGCGCTACAGCCGCCATTAAAATGTTCTCACTAGCTAAAAAAGGCAATTCTTCTTTTAGATTTTTCTCGATCATTTTTGGATAGATGATCAGATTTTTTGTGATATCAACCACTAGATTTAAGATTGCATCCGCGGAAAGGAATGCCTCTGGTATGCTGATTCTTCGATTAGATGAATCATCCAAGGATCTTTCTAGCCACTGTGTTGCAGAAGTATAGGCTGGATTTTCAGCTAAACTGATCAAAAATCTGGCTATACCACATATCCTTTCCGATTTCATGGGATTGCGCTTATGTGGCATTGCGGAAGACCCTATCTGATCAGGAGAAGAGGCTTCTTCAATTTCTTTAAGATGAGCTAAAAGCCTTAGATCGTTAGCAAATTTATGACAGCTAATTGCAATTCCATGAAGAACATAAAAAATAGCCATATCTTGCTTGCGAGTATAGGTTTGTCCTGATATCGGAATAACCTTAGGAAATCCCATTTCTTCGCAAATAAGATGTTCTAATTTTTTCACTTTTTCATGATCGCCATGAAAAAGCCGCATAAGAGAACTTTGCGTTCCAGTAGCTCCTTTCATTCCAAGAAATCTAATTTCTTTAGACTCATTCTCTAGATGTTTTAGATCTAGAAAAAAGTCTTGAAGCCACATGCAGGCTCTTTTTCCTACAGTTGTTGGTTGGGCGGCTTGCAGGTGTGTATAGCTGAGGGTTGCTAAGGAGGCATGCTTTTTTGCAAATTCCGATAAATTACGAAGGACTTGTACCATTTTGGCATAGAGCAAATGCAATCCCTCTCTCATTTGAAGGATATCCGTATTATCTGTCACATAACAAGAAGTTGCACCCATGTGAATAACTCCACGGCTTTCTGGTGCCTCATCCGCAAATGAGTGAATATGTGCTACTACGTCATGCCTAAATTTTTTCTCGTACTCTGCAGTTTTCGAAAAATCAATCGAAGATATCGCTTTTTGCATCGACTCGATCTGCTTGTCTGTAATGGGAAGCCCTAATTTTTTTTGAGATCTAGCAAGAGCCACCCATAGTTTTCGCCATGTTTGATGTTTAAAAGAAGAGGAAAACAGAAAGCTCATCTCTTTTGATGCATAACGTGAACTTAGGCTGCTTTTGTAATGATTTACATTCGTCATATTTTATTTGCGACTTAGTAAAGTTTGTAGAGATTGAAGATGCTTTTGAATTTTTTGTTTTTGTTCTACGGATGGAGTGAAGTCAGGATCTTGGAGGAACTCTTTTGCTTTTAAAAGTGAAGCTACAATATGCAGCGCATGATCCGAAGCTCTTTTATCCGTTTTTTCTAAAGGAAACGTTTTACGGATTAATACAAGCAGCTCTTGCTTTGGCTGACCGTGATAATTCTGGATAATTTCTTCCTTTTTCTCCATAGGGCCGTTTCTACTAGCTAGGCTATATACTGCCTGTCTTGGCATTGCATCTAGCTTGTCGTGTAAAAGATGAGAAATCGAATTGTAGAATTCAAAATATTGCAAGAAATTATAGGGAGTCTGTCTATTACCATAGGTTGCAATGAGCCAAGCGCTAAAAGCTCCATCTTTATATCCCTTTAGAATTTCTCCAGCTTTTTTGATTCTCTCCCCGTGCAGCATCGCGGCTTGATTTTGAATCGCTTTTACTTCGGAGGTAATAGCAATCAATGACTGTAAATCCATTTGGATGTCTTGAGAATCTTCTCCAAATTCGCGTAGAATGTACGCAATGTATTCTTGCTCTTTTGTTGAAAGTGGTGTGACCCTAAATACTCCAGAAAAGCTGGAGAGGTCGCCTTTTGAAGACATTTCAGCGAGACTTGTCATTTTAGAAAGACTTTTCGTCGCTGCTTTAAATCTTTCTGATAGGAACGAATTTACTTTAGACATAGGATGTAAAGCCGTTTTACATGCGTTGAAGAATTTCTTGAGTCAGAGCTATATAATCTTCTGCTGCTCTGCTAGTCGGAGCTGTTTCAAAAACTGGTTTTCCATAAACGGAAGCTTCTGAAACTGCAATGTCTCTGCGTACTTTAGCCTGCAAAGCCTTTCCTGGAAAAGTGCTTTCAATGACCTCTAAAAACGCTTGATTACTTTTTCCTCTTGGATTCCAAAAAGAGAGTGCGACACCCAAGATTGAAAACGGGTGTCTTGAGGAAATATTTTGCATAAATAGAGCAAGTCTTTGCAGCCCTTTTACGCTATAAAATTCAGGAGTTGCGCAAACCAGAGAATGATTTGATGCGATCAAAGCAGATTCAGTTAGCCAACAAATAGAAGGTGGAGTGTCTATGATGACGATATCGTAAGGAAGTGGTTTTAAAATTTCTCTAAGCCTTTCATGGGAGTATCTATCGGCAGCTAAAGCCCCAGTAACTTCAACTCTTTCCAACCATGTATCGGCGGGAATTAAATCTAAATTAGGAATGCTTGTTTTTAAAATAATTTCTTCCACTTTTTTTGTTCCTTGTAAAACTGGAGCAAGACTGTCTAAAGAGTCTGGATCATAACCAAGCCCTGTAGTGAGATTTGCCTGTGCATCAAAGTCTATAAGGAGAACCTTTTGGTTATGGAGTTTCGCCAAAGCGCTTGCTAAATGCAAAGAGGTTGATGTTTTGGCAGTACCGCCTTTAAAACTACTGACTGTGATTGTTTTCATATTCTTCCTTTGAAGAGAAAGGTGATACGAGAGATTTTGATTGATATTCTTTCTGCAATGTTTGTAAGAATTCCTCTACGACAATCTCTCCATGTACGACATTATCCCTGGTGCGTAGGGTCGCATTTTTATTTTCGATTTCCTTATCTCCTACTGTCAACATATAATTAATTTGCATTAATTGGGCACTTCTTATTTTTTTGTTCACAGATTCACTTGTGTCATCTACGTCGCAGACAAATCCTCGACTTGAGATGATTTTTTGCAATTCATGGGCATAGTCGCTATGTCTGTCGGCAATTGTAATGATTCTGACTTGCAAAGGACTGAGCCAAAGAGGGAATTTTCCTACGAAGTGTTCGATGAGAATCCCTAAGAATCGTTCGATGGAACCAAAAATAGCTCTATGGAGTACTATCGGACGTTTGTGTACGCCATCTTTATCCATGTACTCAAGTCCAAATTTTTCTGGAAGTGCCATATCGAGTTGAACTGTTCCGCATTGCCAGGATCTGCCGAGCGCATCTTTAATATGGATGTCTATTTTAGGGCCATAAAAGGCGCCATCACCTTCATTGACTTTATAAGGCTCGCCCCACTCATCTAAAGCGTCTTTTAATCCGCTTGTGGCAATGTCCCAATCTTCATCTGTTCCTATGCTTTTTTCGGGCCGGGTAGAAAGTTCTAAACGATAAGGTAGTCCAAACGTGGAATAGGTTTCTTCAACGAGGTCCAAAATGCGCAAAATTTCTGATTTTATGTCTGTTGGTTTGAGGAAGAGATGAGCGTCATCTTGATGGAAACTGCGAACTCTAAAAAGACCGCTTAGAGCTCCGGATGCTTCATGTCTATGGACGTGACCAAATTCACAAATTCGAAGAGGAAGATCTCTATAGCTATGAGTTGAAGTTTGAAAATAAAGCATGCAACCTGGGCAGTTCATAGGCTTGATCGCAAACTCTCTTTCTTCGATAGAGAAATCATACATGTTTTGTTTGTAGTGTTCCCAATGACCAGATCGCTCCCAGAGCTCCCTTCCCATAATTTGAGGCGTCTTAATTTCTATGTATCCTGCTTTATTGTGAAGATACCGCCAAAATTCCAAGAGCCTATTCCAAATGATCATTCCTTTAGGGTGAATGAACGGCATTCCTGGGGCTTCTTCTTTAATAGAAAACAAACCCAGTTTTGGCCCCAAAATTTTATGGTCTCTTTTTTTAGCTTCTTCTAAAAGAAAAAGGTAGTCTTTGAGCAGCTTTTTGTCTGGGAAAGAAATGCCGTATACTCTTGTGAGCATTTCGCGACTAGCATCTGCTCGCCAATAAGCGCCCGAAGTTTTTAAAATCTTAAAAGCTTTAATTTTTCCTATATTGAAAAGATGAGGCCCTCGACATAGGTCAAAAAATTCTCCTTGGGAATAGCCTGAGATGGTTCCATCTTCAAATCCTTCAATGAGCTCACGCTTATAGTGATTGTTAGGAAAACGTTTTAACGCTTCTTCTTTGTTTGCAAATACCATGCGTTGTGTTGGGTAATTTTCTTTGATGATTTTAGCAACTTCTTCTTCAATGCGTTCAAAATCAGCATCGGAAATAGTCAAGTCTGCAAAATCATAATAGAAACCTGCTTCAATAGTAGGTCCAATCGTTGGTTTGGCACTCGGCCAAATGCGCAAAATTGCTTGGGCTAAGACGTGAGCCGAAGTATGCCAAAAAACGTCCTTTCCTTCAGGGTCATCGAAATTGAAGAATTCTATTTTGTCTCCTTCAGAAAGAGGGGTAGATAAGTCTTTTAACGTTCCGTTAATACGCACTGCTACAGCTTGATGGGGTTCCCGTAGATTAAGTTTTTCTGCAAGATCTTTGGCAGTACTCGAAGGATCGATTTCTACTTGTTTTTGCTGGACGTGAATAAGCATTTTTTACTTTGCCTGGTTATTTTTTTTACTGTATGTCTGTTATAACAGGTTTTTTTATTGTTGTTAACGCTAGAAATAAAAAAAGAAATGCCGCCTACATCAGAAGCTATAAAAAAAATTCTTGAAAATGAAAATTTTCCTAACGACGCATCCTCTTTTCTTTCGAGAGTGACCTCAAAACTACAAACTGAGCAAGATCCATTCTTCTCTTTTTTTGATTTTTCTGAAGAGAGAAAAATTTCTTTTTTATGTGATTTTTCCGAAATTCAAGATAGTTTTTGTTTTCGTACAAAAAGACGAGCCCTTCTCTTAAGTTCTTATCTTATTGATGAAAAGGGCAAGCTTCAGGTGGAAAAGCTTTCTGAACTTCTGAAATTTTGGGAAAAGGAAGGGAATATTTTTTATCCTGGCGGTTATAACGATGAAGCGATTTACCTACATATTTTAAAAATTTTACAAAAATTACGTAGTGACAAATTCCTGCAACGGAACTTAGCGAGATTCGGTGTGCCACTTTGTCATAAAGGGGCTGAAGGGATTATTCGAGAAGTCCTTGATCTTTCGGAAGATGCGGTTCTTAGCGATGTCCATGTTCGCAGGGCGGTCTTATCAGCCACTTTTACGATTCTTCGTCAGAATATCGGGTCTTGTTTTGCAACCGCTCCCGCGATTGTAATTCATGAGGAGCAGATAGAAGTTTTTTGGGAAGATTTGTTCTCTTTACTTACAAAAGGAAAGGTACAAAGGATCATCTCTGGGGTAGAATATTCTGTGCCGTTTCTTGAAAATTGGGGTATAGGGGATCTAAAAAAGCAAATTTCCCTTTCTCCAAACATGGTTTCTGACCAGATGCTTTCGCAAAGTTTAGAAAAAATTTCTTATTCTCCAGGTCTTTTGCATGCATTAGAAAAAGTTGGCGTCATTGAGAAAGAAATTCCTAGAGAGGAAAAAATTAGTATTTTAGAGAAAAAGATCAAGGAACTTAGTCTAAAGAGATTTCCTATCACCATTGAGGAGCTACTTCAACTTTTGATTGCAAGACATTATGGCCTTTCTCCTCAAGGAATAAAGACAATAGAAAAGAAGCAATTCCTAACCTTGAAAAAATCGGCAGCTTATATAAATGACGACGAGATCTTTTTTTATCAAGAAGAGAAAGCTAAAAAGGCTTTCAGATCTTTTGCAGATCACGGTCTTCTTAAATCCTGGGAATATACGATTGCTTCTTTTGCTGAAGCAAAAACAGAGTTTACTCAGTGGAATCTTTACTGCAGCCTAGGGATGCATTCTGGAGAGGCAGGAGGGATTGGGGAAATCATGTACAAGATTCTTAATGGTTTTTTGCAAGAAAATCAAAAAAAATATGAAGAAAGTCAGCGTGATTGCGAAATAGCATTTGATCAAATGCGTGCTGCGGAAGCCCTGCTTAGACAAGCTTATAAGGAGTCTGAAATTCGCAGATTGCAAGTGGAGCACCAATCTCGTGTGTATCAGCTCCAAACTTGTATAGATCTTCGAGATCAATTTTATAAAAAAGCTTCTCGTTATGCGAATCTCTTTTCTTTTTTTATCGAGCAATACCAACAAAAATTCCCCGAGTTTTTTCAAGAAATCTACGATGCCTATCTTGAGGAAACTTCAATGTCCTTTTATGAAGATAGTCCCGCTGGTTTTCGTCTTGTTTACAAACATGGGAGGTCGGATCCTTCTCTTTGGACGATGATTTACAGCAAGGAACAATATGTGGCGTCCCTTGTAGATTTTTTTATAACAGTTGAGCCGCAAATAGCTTTTGTACTTAAGGAAGATTTTGAACAGAAAGCACTGGAAGAGATCACAACACAGATTGCATTACATGTTAGGACCGATGAATTTTTGCAGTCGGCTTTTGTGCGTTTGCAAAACAAAAGAGATCTTGCTCAAAGAGATATTGTTACCCAGTCTCCCTGGTTTTATATTTCAGGAGGTTCTATGTTTTCTTTCTTGAAAATTTATGGAAGAAGACAAGTAGACGTCACCGTTGAAACAAAAAAAATTGAAACGCCGCTCGATCTTTTAACTTTTATCGTAGATACACTAAAATCCCTACCTCCGAAAGTTATAAAATCTTTTGAGAAAGATTCTAGCAAAGCCATGCTAATGCATAGCCCAACACATGCTTTTCTTCTTTGGCCAGGACATCCATCTCTACATGAAATTTGGAAGGATTCGGGATTTACTTATACATTTATACGAGATCATTGGATTCTTCCTGCTAAAAAGATCCATGAATCTCTATTCTTAGATGTACTCGAACAGAAATATCTTTTTAGTCTTTTTTCTGAAAATCTTCCGCTGGATAAAGCACATTACCTTCAGAACGCTTCAGGATTTTCTTCTAAAATGCCGTTGGAAGAATTTTATATGTTTATGCTAGATACGTTGTGCTCCACTTTTTCAATACACTACCCTTCCGAGTTTTTGGAAGAACGAATTGATTCATTTTTGCGATCCGCATTACCTCTTACAGAAGGAAAGGATTGGAAAAAAAATATTCGCCTGCTTTTGGAAGACTTGCCCTCTTTACATCTTGAAGAAGTGCTAAATCATCTTCCCGATGTTTGGGCAGAGTACATAGATGCAAAATCTCTTCAAGACTTGGCCAAAACTTGCTATGTGCTTTCCATGCAAAAAGTGCAGTTTTCTTTTGATTTACATGCTCAGATTGCAGAGAAGGCCAGAAAATATCACCTCAGCATGCCGCACTGTTTGCTTTTTGCAGATACGAATTGGATCGGATTTTAT
>DAIEPN010000042.1 GCA_027348355.1 Chlamydiota bacterium
TCAAAAATTTTTTTATTACTCTCCGTGGGGCTGATCTGTATTATCTCAACTGTTGGGATTGTAAAGAAAATCTCTTCACGCCCGAGCGCGCCGCTTAAAGTCGAGAAGGAGCAACCAATAGCCACTCTAAAGCTTCCAGCACCTGTTTATGTAGAGCCTCAGCCTCCGGCAATCCCTTCTGAACCGATTGCTTCAAATAAAGTTTATGCTGCTAATGCTAAGGAAGAAGATACTGAGGATTTTCCAAATGTGGACCGCATACAGCAGTTTTTTTCTACTGGAGCGGACAAATTGCCGATTGTGGAAACAATCAACTATACAAGCAGGGTGTCTTGGCTAACAGGAAGGCCAGCTTGGGTTGCAGATTATGCATCGCACTATGGAACGTCAAGACATTTTATTGCTCGTAGCTTAAATGGTAAACCAGATTATTTTAATCAGACAGTATCCACGGGCAGCCGTTTCAATGTTTTTAAGAAAGACAAGAACATCAACTTTTATCTTTTGATCGATCTTTCTCGCTGCAAAATGGCTTTCTATTACGTTGATGTAGACTCGAAAGAAAGGGTGCTTGTCAAAACGTATCGTGTTGGGCTCGGCTGCTTGGATTCGCAAAAAGCCTCTGGCTCTTTAACTCCTACGGGAACATATTTACTCGGAAATAAGACTGCTGTATATAAACCGGGCACAATGGGATATTTCTTAGATCAGAAAACTGAGATGATGCAAGTTTTTGGTACTCGTTGGATCCCATTTCAGAAAGGGATAGTAAGTTGCACAGAGGCTGCTAAAGGATATGGCATTCATGGGGCCCCTTGGTCTAAAAATTCTAAAAGCGGTGAGTTAATAGAAAATAGAGACTGTATTGGAAAATATGAGAGTGATGGCGGGGTTCGGCTCTATAGTGAAGATTTAGAAGAGTTATTTGCTATTATTGTTACAAAACCAACATTTGTTGTGATTGTTAAAGATTTTAAGGAAGCCCAACTACCAGGGGTAGAGATTACCTCTCTTCGTTCTTCTTAGGAGTGTAAATTTATATGGCTGAGCAAGAAAAATATCTTTTAGAACACGAAAAACCTATCTTGGAATATCTAAAGACGATAGATCAGGTGAAGGAACAAAATAAGAAAAATATTCTTTGGACAGATGCTGAGCTACATAAATTAGAAGCTTCTTTTGAAGAATTAAAGAAAAAAGTGTATGGAGCCCTGACACCTTGGCAGAGAGTCGCGATTTGTAGACACCCTTCTAGACCACATTCTATCGACTATATTCGCAATCTTTGTGATGAGTTTGAAGAAATCTACGGTGATCGTGTTTTCCGTGATGACCCAGCCGTGATTACAGGATTTGGTAAAATTGGCGGGGAGAAGTTTGTGATCATAGCACAGGAGAAAGGATATGATACAAAAAGTAGGATCGAACGTAATTTCGGAATGCCTCATCCGGAAGGTTATAGAAAGGCTCTTAGAGCAATGGAGCTTGCTGCGAAGTTTCAAATTCCTGTAATTTCATTTTTAGATACACCTGGTGCTTATCCTGGGCTTACAGCAGAAGAGCGAGGTCAGGGATGGGCAATTGCCAAAAATCTTATGGAAATGGCTAGGATAGCGACCCCGATCATTGTCGTATTGATTGGAGAGGGCTGCTCCGGTGGAGCCCTAGGAATGGGGATTGGGGATGTAATTGGAATGTTAGAGCACGCCTATTATTCGGTGATTTCACCTGAAGGGTGCGCATCTATTTTGTGGAAAGATCCAAGCAAGAATGCTGTCGCTGCAGAAACTTTGAAAATGCAATCAGAGCACCTTCTTGAAAATGAAATTATTGATGTTATTATTAAAGAACCTCTTGGAGGAGCGCATCATAATCCTTCAGTGGCGTATGTCGATGTAAAAGAATTTATTCTTCAGCAGTGGAATATTTTAAAATCACTTCCTGTAGATGTACTACTAGAAAGGCGCTATCAGAAATTTCGAAAGATGGGCAAAGTAGCCTATGAGGAAGCTCCTACTTTAGGAGTTGCTTCCTCAGTATAACAGGATCTTCCTATGAAGTTATTAATGAAAGCGGCGCTACGAACACGTAAGCACTTGTCGCTCGTTATCATCACATTTTTGACGCTATTTATTCTCACGATCGCAAACCAGCTTGAGATGTTTGCGCTGGGGGTGCTTTCTAATGTAGGAAGTGATTTTTTTACGGAAGGCTCTGTAGAAAAAGTTCAAGAAGTTGGCGCATCTCTTGCCACAGCTACAAAGTTTGAAGTAAATCCTCTTCAATTTGTAATGAAATATATCAAGGAGAATTTTCAATTTGCAAGCAACCTCAATGCTTTGATTTTAATGCTCCTTATGATCGCTATTTTTAAAGCGATTTGGCTTTTTACAAGTAGATATGCTACGCAACTACTTGCAATTCGCGTAAGTCGAGACCTTCGTCAGCAATATTTTGAGCACATTCAATCTCTTTCCATGAACTTTTATCAACAGCACAATATTGGAAGTTTATCTTCCAGGGTTGTTGGAGATGCAGGGCAAATTGCCTCTTCGATCAACTCATGTCTTACGAATTTTTTTCAAACCCCATTTACTCTTGTCACGACACTATGCATGTGCTTTTATCTTTCTTGGCAGCTGTCGCTTGTGATTTTTATCGGATTTCCTCTTATTGTCCTTCCGATCATATTCTTAGCTAAAAGAGTTAAAAGGGTCACAAGACAGTTACAGGTGAACCAGGAGAGATTCGCATCGGTCCTCATTGACTTTTTAACTGGTGTGCAAACTGTTAAAATGTTTGCGATGGAGCTTTTCTCTTTAAAGAAGTACAAAGAGCAGAACGATCGTATGGCTGTTTTGGAAGCTAAAACCGCCAAATACGGATTATTAACAAGACCGATTCTACACGCAATTACAACTGCATGCCTTGCAATTGTTGTTATCTTTGGGCTATACACACTTAAGATGTCCATCTCCGAACTTTTGGTCTTTTGCGGGCTTTTGCAGCTCGTTTACGAACCTATCAAAAAATTTGCTGAAGAAAATTCAAATATTCAAAGGGGCGTGATCGCTGCGGAAAGGATGTTTGATGTACTTCATTTGAAACCTAGCATTGAAGACCATAAAGATGCTGTAGATCTAGACAGCTTTAAGGACAAGATCGAATTTGATAGAGTGTGGTTTCGTTATCAAGGTGAATGGGTTCTAAAGGATGTAAGCTTTACTGTGCATAAAGGAGAGACTTTGGCAATTGTTGGGCCTACGGGTGCTGGTAAATCAACAATTGTTCATCTACTGCCAAGACTTTATGATGTAGAAAAAGGGGAGATCCGTATCGATGGGAAGCCTCTCCAAGCCTATACACAAAAATCTCTTAGAGAAAATATTGCCTTCGTATCTCAAAAGCCATTCGTATTTTTGGATACGATCGCTTCTAACATTTCATTTGGGCGCAATTTCTCTAAGGAAGATATAGAGAGCGCGGCGAAAAGAGCCTACGCTGATGAATTTATTTCTCGTATGCCAGAAAAATATAACTCGATGATGGCAGAAGGCGGAAAGAACTTATCTGGAGGACAATTGCAGCGTTTAGCTATTGCAAGGGCCCTTGTGAAAAAAGCTCCTATCTTGGTTTTAGATGAAGCTACATCATCTCTAGATGCCCTAAGTGAAAATCATATCAAAGCCGCAATCTCTAAGCTGCATGGAGAGGTGACCCAGCTTTTGATTGCCCACAGACTTTCTACCATTGAACATGCGGATAAGATCATCTATCTGGAGCACGGGAAAAAAATTGCCGAAGGAACTAGGAATGAACTTTTACAAACATGTGAGCCATTTAGACTTACTTGGGAAGCTATGTTCCATTCGGAAAAAACTAGAATTCCTGAAATGCTGCCGATTGAATAAACTTTCTCAGAGTAGTTAGAACTTTGGTGATGTAATTTGCCTATGTGGTACTTGAAATACATAGCCAGCTTCTTTTATTTTTTGATTGCTTACTTTCTTATTTCCTCCATGATATGAGGAAAGGGTTTCATCCCACTCTACTTTTTTTAAAGAGTATTTTTCTGCGATTTGATCATACCATTTCCTACGTAGAAAATGGTCATCATCACTTAGGTTAAAAACACCTGAAAAATCATTCTGGAAAGCAAAATCACAAGCACCAACAATATCATCCACGTGGATCATGTTGGTGTATTTGTTCCCATCCCCTGGAAGTTTTTTTCCTTCTAAGTTTTTTATACGACCAAGAATGGATCTACCTGGTCCATAAATTTCTGAAAGCCTGAAAATACATACCTTCCATCCGTGCTGAGAAAGTTTTTGGAGAATCTTCTCTGTTTTAATTAAAATAGAAGAGTGTGTACGCGTTTCTTCAAGGAGGGAATCTTCTACAACTATACCGCCTTGATTTTCTTGATAAACAGAAGTGCTGCTTGTGTAGATGAGCGTGGGTGCGCTTAGGGTATTTGCAGAGAGTAGGAGAAGCTGCTGGGCAGTTTTAAGATACGTGTTTTCATACTTGTCAGGAGAATCTGCGGCTACAGTGAGTAGGACTAAATCTTGAGAGGGGAGTACATTTTGTAAATCTGTATAATCCTTCCCATCAAAAAGGAGCACTTGGGAGCTACAGGATCGTAATGTAGCTACGTTTTCTTGATGACGAGTAGTTACGGTGACAAAGTGCCCATCAGAAAGAAAGTGCTTTGAAAGCGCTTTTCCTACATAGCCGCAACCAATAATAAGAACTCTCACGAAGAGACCTTCTCGAGGAGTCCTAAAAGTTCTAAAGCGGCTTTGAGATCATTATTAGAGGCCTTATCAAAAGCTCCACTTTCTTTTAGCCAGCGCAAGTAATCTTTGGGGACTTCTTGCAGGGGTTTGCCTTGGTGTTTTCCAAAAGGCATACGTTCGATCACGTTTGGCTTGTTTAACAATTCCAGAACTTTTTCCATTGGAAGATCGTCGATCATATAGGAAAATATCTGGTGCAGGACGATAACGTCATCTAAAGCCCTATGAGCATTGTTGGCTTCGATTCCATAGATTTCTCGTAAATATTGCAACGAATGTTTTGGAAGGTCTGATCTGTACTTACGCGACCATTTTAACGTATCGATATAGGTAAGTTTAGGGAGTTCTATCCCTGATCTTTTGAACTCACTTTCTAAAAAAAGTTTGTCAAAAGCGTCGTTATTATGAGCGATCAGGACAAAATTTTCCCCGCAGAATTCAAGAAATTCTTTACCGATTTGCGCAAAAGAGGGGGCATCTGCCACCATTTCGTCTGTGATATGGTGAATAGCCGAAGCTTCTGGAGGAATAGGAAAACCTGGATTGATCAGTTTCTCGAAAGATCGATTATTTAGAGCGTCATAGGCTGCAATCTCGATAATGCGATCTTTATCAGATTTTGTACCTGTGGTTTCCGTATCGTAATAAATTGGGCAAAGTGGCATAGAGTCTCGAACGTAAATAGACTAAAGCTAATTCTATAGACTCTTTGATTATTCGCAAATTGCTTTTGTCAAAAAAGACTTTTTTAGACTCTTTATTTTTTAATCTAAAGCTATGCTAATTTTTCTAACTCAGCAATTCTAGATTGTAAAGAGGGGTGCTCATCAAATCGGATTTCTCCAAGCTTTGTAATAAAAAACTTTCTTTTCATCGTTTCCAATAGTGGTTGACTCTCATCATTACGTAAAGCAATATTTTTTTCTTGTGTAGACTTGAAAAATTGTATTCCTGCACTTGCAACGGCTTGTTTATCTTTACTGCTTTCTAAAGCGTTTCGATCTGCTCTAGCTTCTATCCATCTAGTAACAAAAAAGCGAACTCCATATTCGCATACTTTTATTAGGATTCCTTTCAGTAAAGAGGGTTCTTTACTGGCTAATAACGTCTTTGCAGCAAAAATCGTAATAATGGAGACCGCACTTATCGTTAACGTATCTCCTTTTGCGATATGAGACAATTCGTGTCTTAATACAAACTCATTATCCTCCGATTCATTTTTTGAAACATAGACAATAGCATTTCCAGGACCATACGCTGTTCCTTGCGCTCTACAGTTGGTTTCGTATGATGCATCAGATCGAGCTATAATAGGTTTAGTAATTCCCATCTCTTTGGCGAGATACGAGAGCTTTGTTTGAGCTCTTGAATTTTCTGAACTACGTGACCAATATTGACTTTTTACTTCTTCCAATTGATTTGGAAACAAATGAATTGGTAGTAGAGAAAGAAAAGAGAAAAAAAGGCCGTTTGTTGGGGAATGACCATAAAGCCATGCTAAGCCCAATTCCCATCCAAGAGAAAATATCATATCCTTTGCTAAGGGTAAGTTATTGCTAACCATAACAGAAATATTTTTACTACCTCGAATAATCTTAACTGGCTGAGTTTCTTCATAAAATTCAATTTTTCTAGTTAGAAGTTCATCTGATATAGGCTCTTCAAAAGGATGGGATGCTTGCGCAATTTCTGAGGAAAACTGTTGATCTGGATCGATCCATGCAATCCTCTGATCATAAGAAGGCTCTAAAAAACGTGAATTTTCGTTAGGAGAAAGTTCTTTAATGAACTGTAAACAAGCAATAGCTGCTTTGGGATCTTGAGTCAATTCAACAGCGCGTTTATCCGCTTTTGCAGTAAAATATCTAGAAATAAGTCTTTCAGCGGTATAAGAAATCAAGGATACGGTGATACCAGCAGCAATTTGATAGCCAAAAGCTGCTGTATTCATATTTCGGTTTTTACAGACATGATCAATGATTGATTTGGAAAAAAAAGAGACCACAAACTTTGAAATCTTAGTGTAGACTGGAGCATTCATTTGAATTAGGGAGAGCATGGAAGCTCCTATGAATTCTTCATATTCCGGATGAGATACAAGCGTGCTACATAATTGTTTATCAACAGGCTCATCTGTCAGTTCAATTGCTATTTGTTTAACCTCTTGAGAATAAAATAGAGCTGGATGACAGGTAATTGAAATTTCTTGAAATAGGGAAATTGCATTAGATTCCATTAAATTTGGGTGTCCAATCATCATTGAAGCGCATCGGATCGAAACCCTGCCAGAAATACCTAATTTTTTTGCATTTGAAGTGAGTGAGGAAATGAGCTTTTGATTACTTCCTTCAGAGCCTGTTCTGAAAGTTGTTCCCGATATTTTTCCATGTTGTACATACCCACTCGTAACTAATTGAGAACACAATGCTTGCACTGAAAAAACATAAATATCCGATATTAAGTTGGTTACAGGGTTTCCGCCAGATTTAATAACATCTACAAGTTTAAGACCCCAAAAAGCGAGGTTATGTCCAAACTTTATTAGGTTTAACCCTTTATAATAATCCCGCTTAACAGAGGATAGATTAGTTGAAACATTTGTTATATTCATTCAAATATTTTTGTTTATTATAGCTATTATATCATAAATTTTAGAATTATATAATTATATTTTTTAATGTAAGTTCTTTCCTTTTTAAGCTGTTAATTTTTAAACGCTTGTATTTTTAAGATAGCATGTTTGCTGAAAATCAACAATTTGGGGTTGATTCGATATCAATGCGGTTGTGAATTGAGATGAATTTTTAGCAAATCAGCAGGTAATACCCAATTTCGTAGGTATAGTTTCTGTATCGTAATAAATTGGAAAGGATGGCATGATGATTGTGAATGTAAATCGGCCAAGCTTAATTCTCTAGACGATTTGATTATTCTCGAAATTGCTTTTTTCCCATTTGCATATTTTCCTATAGTATGTATCATTTTGTGCGAAAAATAATGAGGTTTTTATGTACTCGAAAATAGTGTTTATTTTTTCTCTGATCGCTTTTGCAAGTTGTTATAAAATCAACAGCGTAGACGACCTACGCGCAGTTTCGGTAACGAACAATCCAAATATAATTCCGGAGAGTGCAAAAGCAATACCTGCAGCTAACTTGATGGCCAAGTAGAAGAAAATTGATTTATTAACCTTACTAATTTACTTTGATGAATAACTAAAACACTTGGCGGATTATCTGATGGAAAAGAAAAAAAATGGTAAATATAACTTCTTTCCTTGCAATCAAGAGGAGGTTCTTCGCTCTCTTGACAAAGGCAAGCTTCTCTCTATTTTGCGATCTATGCTCCTGATTCGTAATTTTGAAGTGCGCGCTGAATCAGCTTATCTACAGGGAAAAATCGGTGGTTTTTTTCATTCATACATGGGTCAAGAGGCGATACAGACTGCAGCTATTGCTGCAATAGGGCCGAATAATTGGTGGACCACTTCATACAGATGTCATGCCCTAGCTCTACTACTTGGAGCTACACCGAACGAGCTCATGGCTGAATTATATGGAAAAGTGACTGGAAATGCGAAAGGTCGTGGTGGATCCATGCACTTTTTTACAGATAGAATGTTGGGCGGCCATGGAATTGTAGGCGGTCAAATTCCTATCGCGACAGGCGCTGCTTTTACATCTAAATATTTAGATAAAAAAGAACTCTCTCTCTGTTTTATGGGGGAAGGAGCAGTAGCTCAAGGAAGTTTCCATGAATCGCTGAACTTAGCTTCTCTTTGGAACCTGCCCTGTATTTATGTTATAGAAAATAACAAATGGGGCATGGGTACAGGTGTGAAGAGGGCGATTTGTGTTGAGCCGATCGCAGAGATGAAAGCTCCTGGTTACAATATGAAAAGCTATACCTTAGACGGCATGGATTTTTTCAGCTGCTACTCTGGTTTTTCCCATATTGCTAAAGAAGTACTAACTACCTCAAGACCTGTGCTTGTTGAAGTTATAACAGAGCGTTTTAGAGGACATTCCATTTCTGACCCAGGACTCTATCGCTCGAAAGATGAACTGAGTACATGCATGCAACAAAACGACCCAATCTTGCTTTTTATGAAAAAGCTTGTGCAGCTTAAACTGATCACCGATGAAGAATATCAGGAAATGGATAAGCAAGAGAAAGATAAAGTTCTAGCATCGATGAAATTTGCTGAAGAAAGTCCTTGGCCAGATCCGATCCTACTTGGCGAAGATGTATTTGCGCCGTAATAAATTTAGATAAAAGGAGATTTTATAATGGCCACTCAGATTGTAGAAATGCGTGAGGCAATCAGACAAGCAATCGACGAAGAAATGCAGCGCGATCCTACAGTATTTGTAATAGGAGAAGAAGTTGCTGAATATAATGGCGCTTACAAAGTCACAAAGGGTATGCTAGATAAATGGGGCTCGAAGAGAGTGGTTGACACCCCGATTTCCGAACTTGGCTTTGCGGGACTTGCTATTGGAGCTGCAATGACAGGACTTAGGCCTATTGTAGAATTTATGAGTTTTAACTTCTCTTTTGTAGGAGCTGATCAGATCATCTCTAATGCAATCAAAATGTACTATATGTCAGGAAGCAGGTTTTCTGTTCCGATTGTTTTTAGAGGGCCCAATGGAGCAGCAGCGCAAGTATCATCTCAGCACTCCCACTGCGTGGAAGCTATTTATTCTAATCTGCCAGGTCTAATCATTATAGCTGCAAGCAACCCATACGATGCAAAGGGTCTTCTTAAGTCAGCGATTCGCAATAATAACCCTGTGCTTTTTTTAGAAAATGAGCTCGATTATGGACTAAAAGGAGAAATCCCCACCGAAGAGTATTTGGTTCCTATCGGAAAAGCTAAAGTGGTCTTAGAAGGTGCGCATGTAACCTTGGTTACTCATAGCCGTATGGTAAATTTATGCAAAACTGCAGCAGAAGAGCTAGCTAAAAAAGGAATCAAAGTCGAGCTCATCGATCTTCGAACTATTAAACCACTTGATATTGCGACGGTTGCGAACTCTGTACGAAAAACGCATTTTTGTGTCCTCGTCGAAGAAGGACATATTTTCGGTGGTATTGCTGCAGAAGTTGGATTCCAAATTAACGAACATTGTTTTGGATTTTTGGATGCACCTATGAAAAGAGTTTGCCAACGTGAGACACCTATGCCATACTCAAAAACTTTGGAAAAGCAAACGATGCCGACCAAAGAAAAAATTATTCAAGCTATAGAAGAAGTTTTATCTTAAACAGGAGCGGTTTTTTTATGCCTTTTACACTTACAATGCCAAAGCTTTCTCCGACAATGGAAGAAGGAACGATCACAAAATGGCATAAAAAAGTGGGAGACTTTGTCAAAGCAGGGGATGTGCTTTTTGAAGTTGCCACTGACAAAGCAACTGTTGAACATGCAGCACTCGACTCCGGTTTTTTACGTAAGATCCTTATCGAAGATGGAAAAGAGGCTATTGTTAACCAAGCAGTTGCTATCTTTACTGAGAAAATGGAAGAGAGCATCGAAGGGTATAAACCAGAAGGTATCGCAAAAGAAGCTACTGCACCTGTGGTGAAAGAAGGGAAAGTAGAGGAAAAAACAGAGGCGAGAGCACCCACTCCCAAAGCAGGCGGACTCCAGCAACCTGCCTTTGTACCTGAACCTCCACTTACGAAATTCGAATCTCCAAAACCATACAAATCGGGAGCCTATGTTGAGGCATCTCCTCTTGCTAAAAAACTTGCTGAGGAAAAGGGGATTGATATTACATCAATAAAAGGATCAGGTCCAAACAACCGTGTTATGAGCCGTGATTTAGCCTTAGGACAGCCGGATCTTCCAGTGTCTTTTGATAGAAATAAGGTTCCAGAGCTAGCTCCTGGTACCTATGAAGAAGAAGCACTTTCTCCAATACGAAAAGTGATAGCGCAGCGCCTTCAGGAATCAAAAACATTCATTCCTCATTTCTACGTAAGCCAGGAAATTTCTGTTGACCTTCTTGTACAAATAAGAGAAGAGCTCAAAAACCATGGTTTGAAAATTTCTGTTAATGATTTTATCGTTAGGGCAACTTCGTTAGCTCTTCGTAGTCACCCAGAGATCAATAGCGGCTTTAATAGTGTAAATGGAACGCTCATTAGATTTAAAACAATTGATATTGCAGTGGCTGTAAGTATTGGTTCAGGCCTTATTACTCCTATACTTCGTCATGCGGATTTTAAAAATTTAGGAGAGATCTCTGTACAAGTTAAAGATCTCATTGCAAGGGCCAAAATTGGTAAGCTTGCTAGAGAAGAGTACGCGGGTGGATCCTTCACAATCTCTAACATGGGAATGTTCGGGGTGAACAATTTTATTGGGATCATCAATCCTCCTCAAGCTTGCCTTCTTGCTGTAAGTGCAATTATTGAAAAGCCTGTTGTAAAACAAGGACAGATTGTGATTGGTAAGACAATGCAGCTTACAATCTCAGCTGACCACCGTGTTGTAGATGGAGCAGATGCTGCAAAATTCTTGGGAACTCTGCAGAAGTATTTAGAAAATCCATCTATTTTGCTTATCTAAGCTTTTCGTTTTGATTACGGTATACTTCTCATAATCCAAGAGAGTTGCTCTCTTGGATTTTTATTTTACGCGTACGAGTTTATTCTTTTATCTTTTCTAGAATCAATAATCTTTCAGAAAGGCAACTCCAGAGCAAAATAATTTTTAATGCATTATAAAGAACCTGCAAAGAAAAATTCATATATTTTCCGAAATTCGAGGAATTTTATGGCTTGAATCAGCTTGTTTTCCTATACTTTTTTTTCGAATACAAACAAATGAAGATGTTTATAAATTTTAAGGAGCTACTATGTCAGGCAATACTGTCGTTCACAATATGGTCAGTCATCTTCCCTCTCTAGAAAGTGTAAGGGCCCTCACTGCTTTGGCTGGACAAGGCGCATCTCTTATACCGAAAAAGAATATCCAAGACATGTTGTTCAAAGCCTCGAGCGGTCTTTTACTTGGAACGCAAGTAGGGGTTGTAAGCAAAGCGTTGCAAGGATTTTCTCAAAAAATTGAAGTGACAAAGCAACCTGCAGAAACCCAAACTACTGCGCGTCTGCAAAGAGTGGCCGAGTTTTTAATCGCTTCTTCTGTAGGAACGCTTTTTTTGGTAAGCCAACATGCTGGGGATAAGCTTAGAACTGCTGTACAACTTGCTGGAATTGCGACAGGGCTTGGTGTTGCTTTTAGAG
>DAIEPN010000137.1 GCA_027348355.1 Chlamydiota bacterium
TTGCTATGTCAGTTTATGTATGGTTTAGTACACTTGAGGGAATTTCTCTAAAATATTCCTTTTATAAGTTCGGTGATCGTCTTCATCATCTTCGTCTTTTGTAAGATGGTTTTCTCCTGCGAACACAAAAATTTTTTTCTCAGGGTGTCGTTTCTGTAAGGTGGCGACAGTTTCAAGCAAAGACTGGTCTCTTTGGGAATTAACTTTTTCGCTCTGCTTATCTATTTTGTTTGCTTCGTTAAAAAGCTGCCAACCTTTTGAAGGCCAGCCTAAATTTTTTGCTGTTTGCACATGTTTTGGGAAAAATTCACTAGCGACGAGGTTAATAGACTGGACGCCGATAAATCCAAGAAAATAGGAATAGGTTGCATAACTTTTATGCTTTCGGCTGTGTTGAAAAATTCAGTTAATGCAGTTGAGCAAGCAGCCTAACCTCAAAATGTTAAGCGGCAGCTCTGATCATTTTGTTCAGAAGGATACATTTTAGCCGATTTTCTAGGACTATCCTCTCTTGAGTTCTGGAAAATGCACGCTCTCCAAACATCTTCTTGTACCTTGAAAATGTCGTTTCTACCAGAGCTCTCCTGCTATAGCCAGACAACTTTCCCCAGATTGATTTAGCTATCTTGCCCCCACCAAAAGCTCGAATCACCTTAATCGCCTCGTCCCGGTCAAGATCCGTACCATGACATACCGCATTGCTAGGTGGAGGTATCAAACTTTTTCCTCCTTTTTTCCGAATCAACTCCCGTATATCTCGATCATCGTAGGCTCCATCGCCAATCACGAGTTTTGGACGGCCTCGTACTTGCTGTACGACCTTCGGGAACGCCTTTCCATCATCGACTGTCGCATCTGTCGATATTTCTCCCACAATTTCTTGAGTCCGTTCATCGATAGCTACGTGCAGCTTGACCCATTTCCTAGGGCGGCCTTTACCGTGGATTTTTACTTTCCACTCACCCTCTCGTTGAATCTTGATCCCTGTTGCATCAATGATGATGGTCTTAGGTCTGCAAGAAGATAGCTTGGGCAGTTTTATCGATAATCCCTTAGCCCGTTTATACATCAGTGAATAGGTGGGAACCTTCATTTTTTTGAACTGTTCGAAGAAGAAACGAGCAAAACCCTCCAGCATTCGATAAGGCATTTTGTAGTGAATTTTGATCATCAAGAGCATCAAGATGAGTTGGTCAGAGAATTCTAAGGGGCGGCCTTTTTTCTTTTTTTGAGCTTTAGGGGCTAGAGTTTTCATGACTTTTGGATCGATGAGAAAAGTGAGGCTTCCCCTTTGAACCAGTTTTTTGTTATACTCGCGCCAGTTGCGTTTACGCATCTTTGGAACTCCTTTCGTTTGTCTTGGTAGGACAGCAAAGGAGTTTCTTTATTTTAGGGAATTTTTCTCAAGTTTTCTCTAGAATTTTTCAACACAGCCGAAGAGGGGGTGTTTTGGGATCTGGAGTTGGTTTTGTAGCTGGAATGTTTATTGCTATACTCATAGCACCAGAACTAGTAGTAGGGGGCTTACTTGTTGGTGCCTTTGGAGGAGCAGGGGCTGGAGCATATATTGTCAATCAGACAGAAAATGGAAGAGATTCAGCTGAAAATGCACTCAGTATCCCAGCAGATAGATTTTTAAGATTAACGAACAAGGTTCATTTGATTAGTCAAAGAATTGCTCACCTGAATAACAATAGACAAAGAGTAGAACTAGAAAATATAGAACTTAGACAATTAGAGATTGCTAAGAATTTTTTTGAACGTGTAATTAGGGATTATAAGGGATTATAATATTGAGCGCGATGCAGTGTTGATCAGACAACAAATATTAGCAAGAAACTAGCTAATTTCTTTAAGTACACCATACATTAAGCCGGTTTTCTGTTCCATTGGGCTTCAACCCCCAAAAACGGTGAGTGAAAAAGTGAAATTAGCTGGAAAAAAGCCGCTTATCTGACTAGTTTTTTCTAGAAAAGATCCTGCAAATCTGCGGTGGATTTTATAGTCTATCAGAAATTCTTGTTTTCTTTTCTCATGCTAGATAAAATAAACTCAGCGGAAAAACAAACGATTTGCGTTCTTTCCGCTGCATTTGAAAAAATAATTGTAGCGCTAAAAATGAGTAGATGTATTTGTTCCGCTGCGTTTCCAAAAATAAACGCAGCGGAACAAACTAATATTACGTAAATTTTTCATTATAAATAGTTTAATGATTATAAAAAGCGCAAAAATAAAAAAGATAAAGCATATGAAAAAAAGAAAAGAGCCTACAAAAGTCCGGCTCGAAAAGATCATAGGTCGTAGAAAAGAGAAAAGCTTACTAAAAGATCTTATGGAATCTAAGAAATCAGAATTCATAGCTGTCTATGGTCGTCGAAGGGTCGGAAAAACCTACCTAATCCAAAATTTTGTAAACTCTTTTTCTTGTGTGTTTTTTCATGTGACGGGCATACAAAAAGGTTCTTCGAAAGAGCAATTAAAAGA
>DAIEPN010000131.1 GCA_027348355.1 Chlamydiota bacterium
GAATATCTCGAAAAAAGAGCGCCTTTAATGACTTCCGGTAAATTGCGAAGGGCAAAAACGTTATTTTTTGTACTTGTGACATAGCGTTCTAGAATTTTGACCTGATTGTCCGTAAATTCTTCATATTCTTCGATCATTCGATAACCTCATAAATATTGACAAAACCAATCACAAGGTTGGCATATCCGAAAGGAAGGATCAAGAGAAAATTTTATCTAAACAAGGAATTTTTCATTTATAAGTCTCTGAAAAAAATAATAAGGCGTACTTTTTCACGCATTCCTTATGAAAAATTTTAATAAAGAAAAATTGCAGTTGACATTCTCTTACGTCTTATCCTAGCCTTTTTTTATTTGGAGAAAAAAATGCTACGACGTCCTCGAAGAAACAGAAAAAATTTTGCAATAAGATCTCTTGTACAAGAAACGACCCTTCTAAAGTCTGACCTAGTAGCTCCTTTTTTTGTGATCGAAGGAAAACAAAAAAAAGAGCATTTACCCCAACTTACGGGATGTTTTCAGTTTAGTATAGATCTTTTGCTAGAGGAAGCCAAAAAATTACATGCACAGGGTTTACAAGCTATTGCCCTTTTCCCTGTGATCGATAAAGCAAAAAAAAATGATTTAGGCTCCTATGCACTCGAAAATGACAATCTTATAATACGTGCAATCCAAGAAATTAAAGCAGCGGTCCCTACACTTTGCATCATAAGCGATATTGCCTTAGACCCTTACACATCTCATGGACATGATGGGGTTATCAACGAGTCCCAAGATGTAGCTAACGATAAAACTGTAGAAATTTTAGCTCAAATGTCAATTCTTCACGCTAAAGCCGGGGTCGATATGGTAGCTCCTTCGGACATGATGGATGGAAGGATCCAAAAAATTCGCGAAAGCCTGGATTCAGAAAATTTTCAAGACGTATCAATTCTTTCTTATGCCGCAAAATACACTTCCTCTCTTTACGCCCCCTATCGAGACACTCTCAGCTCTCATGTAACGTTTGGATCAAAAAAGTCTTATCAAATGAATCCAGCAAATCAAAGGGAAGCTCTTCTTGAAGCTTTTTTAGACGAGCAAGAAGGAGCTGATATCCTAATGGTCAAACCTGCTTTATTTTATCTTGATGTCATTGCCAAAATTCGTATGGCGACCAACTTGCCTATCTGTGCCTTCCATGTCAGTGGAGAATATGCAATGGTCATGGCTGCAGAAGAAAAAGGACTTCTTATTAGCAAGGATGTTTTTTACGAGGCTCTTTTAAGCATTAAAAGGGCCGGAGCTGATTTTATTATTAGCTATGCAACCCCAATTATTTTACCGATTCTTTAAAAAAATAAGAACGGCCTTGCACGAGCAAAATAAACCTCTTAGCCCATTTTATCAAAAGAATTGCACTTTCCGGACGATTTTCTCCATCTTCGAATTGAAGATAATTAACCTCTTCCATATACTCTTGCTAAAGTTAAAAAAATCAATTATATTTGTAATACTTTTATTTCACTTTTCCTCTTTAAAAAACCAATCAAAGGGTCTCAATGGGTTATCTAAAAGAATTTCAGTCTCAAATCGCAAACCACAACTACTCATCTATCCTCCAGTTATGGGAAGAGTACTGCGCAGGTGATGAGATCGAAGCAGAAGAGCTAGAGCAAATTTTACTCTCCATGAAAAAATCGTCAATGGCCGAACCCTTTGGAAAGCACGTTGATAAAGCAATCGCTCTATGGAAAAATTTAGAAGAAAGCCCAAGATCAGATAAAATATTCGAACTTATTTTTGATTTACAAACCTTCAACACTGAACAATTTCGTCAAATGGCCTTCGATTTTTTGGAAAAAAAATATTCCAATCAAAAAACCTTCAATGAAAAAATCCGCATAATAGGTTTACGCAACAAAGAAAACTTCCAAGGCGCCATTAGCAATTTTGAATTGCTCAATCACATGGCTAAAGGAAAATATGTATTTCACACCGGCGGGTGGGGAGTAGGGGAAATTATTGATATCTCCCTCGTAAGAGAGCAGCTTACCCTGGAGTTTGACTACGTTGCAGGAAAAAAGGATCTTTCTTTTGAAAACGCATTCAACACGCTAATTCCTATCCCTGATGATCATTTCCTCTCTTTGCGTTTTGGCAATCCCGATATTCTCGAACAAAAGGCAAAAAAAGATCCTGTAGAAGTCATTCAAATGCTTCTTAGAGACTTAGGACCTAAAAACGCGGCGGAAATCAAAGATGAACTGTGCGATTTAGTTATTCCAGCAACCGATTGGGCTAGATGGTGGCAGGCAGCAAGAGGCAAGCTCAAAAAAGATAAGATGATTGAATCTCCAAATGATTTAAAAGAACCCTTTAAATTAAGAAAAACCGAGGTCTCTCACGAAGAACGTCTTGAAAAAGCACTGGAAACTAAACCAGATGCAAATACATTCATTCAAATGGTCTACTCTTTTATGAGAGACTTTCCAGAAACTTTGAAAAACGCCGAATTTAAAAATTCTCTTTTGGCAAAGCTTACGGAGATCCTTTCTTTCCAAGAAATTACAGAAGGCCAAGAACTTCAAATCCGGTTTTTTATAGAAGATTTGGAAAACGAAACGAAAAATCCGCAAAGCTTAGAGCTGATTAAAAATTTTAAGTCGATCGACTCAATCATGAATGAAATTTCTATTTTGTCTTTCAAGAAAAAGGCTTGTGTAGAAATGAGGAAAGTTCGGTCTGATTGGCAAGAAATTTTCCTTCACCTTTTATTTACTATCGATCAAAACACTCTGCGAGATTACCTTCTTACCGAGCTCTTATCTTCAAATGCACAGCAAGAGATTGAAAAAAATATAGAAGAGCTTTTGAAAAAACCTTCAAAAGCTCCCGAAATGCTTGTTTGGTATTTCCAAAAAATTATGGCAAATCAATCCCTACCTCTTTCTGACGATAAAGGGAGAAGCCGTATTTTTGAAGCCTTCCTCGTGTTACTACATCAAATTGAAAGTAATCCAGAGCACAAAGAACTTGTAAAAAAGATGTATAATCTTTTGACTACAGAACGATATTTGAATGTTAGAAAAGTAATGCAAAAGGCAAGTGTGGCCGATGTCAAAGAATTCCTCCTTCTTTCTACAAAATGCCATTGTTTAACAAACCATGATCTTAAAATTTTCAACTCTCTTGCAGAAGTTGTTTTTCCTTCATTAGGTAAATCAGATAAAAAGGAAAGCGATGAAAAGGAAGTCATTTGGTGCACCAGCGAAGGCTATAAAAAAGTTCAAACCCGCATCCATGAAATCGCAACGGTTGAAACAGTAGAAAATGCAAAGGAAATTGAAGTTGCACGATCTCATGGGGATTTGAGAGAAAATTCTGAGTTTAAATTCGCTTTAGAAAAGAGAGATCGTTTGCAAGGAGAACTCAAATTTTTATCTGATCAGATGAATCATGCTCGTATCATCACAAAAGATGATATATCCACAGACGAAGTTGGCATTGGGACTATTGTGGAGTGTGAGACAAAGAAAGGACAAAAAATTATCTACACTCTTCTTGGACCTTGGGAAGCAAATCCCGATGAAGGAATTTTATCTTTTCAATC
>DAIEPN010000134.1 GCA_027348355.1 Chlamydiota bacterium
AAAAACTTCTTGCACTTGTTTCTGAGAAAGTGGCGAGGCCCTTGCGCCGACTTTAATTATCTTAGCTGATAAGTTCATGGATGACTTCCTCAACTCGTTCCACACCAATTACATGGATTTTTGCTAAAATATCAGGAGAAAGAGAAGTCAGATTGCGTTTGGGAAGGATACAGGTTTTAAAACCCATATGAACGGCTTCTTTTAACCTGCTTTCAATTTTAGGAACCCTACGCACCTCT
Organism: Chlamydiota bacterium; assembly: GCA_027348355.1. Classification (GTDB taxonomy): domain Bacteria; phylum Chlamydiota; class Chlamydiia; order Chlamydiales; family Rhabdochlamydiaceae; genus JABEVM01. The sequence continues at coordinate 240 of DAIEPN010000134.1, forward strand.
CCTCCAAGTCCGACTTCACCAATCACAATCGTTTGGGAATCGATACTGCGGTTACAAAAAGAAGAGGCGATCGAAATAAGAACTCCTAAATCAATTGCGGGTTCTAAAATTTTCATCCCCCCTGCAATCGAGACAAATACATCGGTATGATAAAGGGCATACCCCATACGCTTTTCAAGTACAGCAAGCAATAGAGCAAGTCTATTTTGATCTAGCCCAGTGCATCTCCTTGTTGAGGTAGAAAATGAGGAGGCTGCAACCAAAGACTGAACTTCTATCAGAATCGCTCTAGATCCTTCTACAGTTGGGACAACAACAGTTCCTGGAATTTCTTTTAACCTCTCTTGCAAAAAAGCTTCCGATGGATTAAGAACTTCTTGCAATCCTTCTGCCGCCATCTGAAATAACGCAATATCATCGGTTGGGCCAAATCGATTTTTGATGCAACGCATCATTCGATAGCCATGTTGTTTATCGCCTTCAAACTCTAAAACAGTATCTACTAAATGTTCGAGAACGCGAGGCCCTGCTATCTCTCCAGACTTTGTGACATGTCCAATTAAAAACGTCGCAATCCCCATTCCTTTAGCTAAGTGCATACACTCCGTAGCAATCTCTCGGACTTGTGATACAGAACCGGGAGCCGAAGGGATTTCTGCTTTGTAGAGAATTTGAATCGAATCAATAACAAGAACATCGGGTTTAAGATGCTCTACTTGCATTTTTATGTTAGAGTAGAGCGTTTCGCTAAGTAAAAAGAGCCGTTCGCTTTTTAAACCTAATCGCTTTGCACGGAAAGAGGTCTGTTCTGCAGATTCTTCCCCGCAAACGTAGAGAACAAGCAGTCCTTGCTTTGCTAAGGCATTACAAATCTGTAAAAGAAGAGTAGATTTTCCAATTCCAGGATCTCCTCCGACTAGAGTTAATGATCCTGAAACGATCCCTCCGCCTACTAAACGGTCAAATTCCCCCATGCCTGTAGCAAAACGTCTAAGCTCGCCTTCAGATACATCGTTTAGACTTAAAGGCTTTGCCACAACTTGCGAAGGACTAGAAAATCTTTGTGATTTTTGATCTATGTCCACTTCTTGGACAAATGTGTCCCATTTCTTGCATGCAAAACAATTACCAGTCCATTTTGCTTGTGTATGTCCACATTCTTTACAACACCAAAGCACCTTGGTCTTGCCCATGTTTTACTCCACTTGAAAATATTTGCAGGCATTTTCGGCAGCTGCTTGTTCCGCTTGCTTTTTAGAATTCCCAATTCCCTGTCCGACTTCTTCATCCCCAATCATAGCTATGACATAAAATATTTTACTATGTTCCGGCCCAGTTTCTTTGACCACTTTATAGATAGGGGGTTTTTGATATTTTTTTTGGGAAAAATCCTGTAATTGCGCCTTCCAATTTTTTAGTGGCTCTTCCAAAGCTTTTTCCATCTCTTTCTCAAAATGTGTTTTGAAAAATTCTTTCGCCACTTCAAAAGAACTATCTAAGTATATGGCCCCGATCAGCGCTTCGAACAAATCGGCTAAAATACTCTCTCTCCCTCTACCGTCATTAAGCCTTTCTCCTTTTCCAAGAAGTATGTATTTAGCAACACCAAGCTTTTGTAGGTAACTTGCACAGGTGGAGGTTCCTATGATCTGAGATCTAAAATGAGAGAGCTGCCCCTCTGGTTCTCCAGGGAAATTTTTATAGAGAAAATCGGAGACAAAAAGGCCTAAAACAGAATCCCCTAAAAATTCAAGCCTCTCATTATGCTCAATGGAGAGATCTCGATGTTCGTTATAAAAAGAGCGGTGGGTGAAAGCCAGGACAAGCAAAGATTTATCTTTAAAAACATATCCTAAATGACCTTCAATCTCGACACATTGTAAAAGAAGTTGATCTATCAAATTCATAGTAGTAACATCTAGCCTAAAAAATAATCAGGATACACGAAAGCGATATATGTCTAAAGCAGTACCCTATTTCTCAGAGCTACCTAGTGAATATATTTTCCCAATTATTGAAGGGAAGTTAATTCAATTAAAGGAAAAATTTCCGGATGCCCTAATCCTCAACTTGGGTATAGGAGATATTTCTTTGCCTTTGGCTCCCTCTCTTGTAAAAGCCATTTGCAATGCTGTAGAGGAAATGGGAACAAAAGAAGGCATGCACGGGTATGGACCTTCTTCTGGATACACCTTTTTAAAAGAAAAAATTGTTGAGGCGGAATACAAAGATCTTTCCATTTCTCCAGATGAAATTTTCATCTCCGATGGGACAAATAGCGACTGCGCAAACCTGCTAGAGCTTTTCTCAAGTGATAGCATCATTGCAATCATTGAACCTACCTATCCAGCCTACTTACATAGCAGCATTATTTCGGGAAGAAAAAACAATCTTCTTCTTATACCGTGTGAAGAAAAAACCGGTTTTGTTCCAAAACCACCGGATGTAGCTTGCGACGTTATCTATCTTTGCACTCCTAATAATCCTACAGGAGTTGCCATGAACTATGAAGAGCTGAGCGCATGGGTTGCATACGCCAAAAAACATAACGCAATCCTGATCCATGACCATGCATACCATGCTTTTATTACATCGGATAATATACCCAAAAGCATTTACGAAATTGAAGGCGCTAAAGATGTCGCAATTGAGCTGAAAACTTTTTCTAAATCAGCAGGTTTTACAGGTCTTCGTTGCGCCTACAGCGTAGTTCCTAAGAGCATTTATGCGTACAATAATGACAAAAAAATCCCTATTCATCAAAATTGGAACAAAAGACAGAACATTAAATCAAATGGAGTTGCCTATCCTATTCAAAAAGGAGCCGAGGCTTTTTTTACCCCCCAAGGGCAAAAAGAAACCAAAGCGCAAATACAGACCTATTTACACAGCGGTAAAATTCTGCGAAAAGGGCTTACAGCTTGCGGTTATACCCTTTTTGGCGGTATAGACGCCCCTTACATTTGGATAAAAACACCAGGCAACATTCCCTCTTGGGAATTTTTTGATATCCTGCTAGAAAAATGTCATATCATTGGAATCCCTGGGAAAGGATTTGGAACATATGGAGAAGGATATTTGCGTCTTTCTACTTTTATTACAGAAGAAATTGCAAAACAGGCCATTCAACGAATTCAAAAGCTAGAACAACTATGCGATTTGCAACAAATTTAGATCACAAAAAGTTTTTTCATAAAAACCGCTACATTGAATTTACAGAGATCCTCTCTGCAAATGAGGCGAAAGCTTTAAAGGAAAATGCAGACCGCGTCTTATTGAAAAGACTATCCTGCAAAGAAGAGCAAATTGCAAAAAAATCAACGAAAGATATTTTTACTCAAGGTCGAGATTTTTGGAGGGAAGATCCCTCATACAAGAAAATCGCACTCCATCAGAACTTAGCAAATATTGCAGCTTCGTTAGTAGGAGCCCAAACTTTCCGTATGGGATATGATCACTACATTCGTAAAGGGTATGATGCAATCACTCTCAGCCCCACCTCTCTTCAGAATATTTCCTCCATACAAAAAATTTATGGAGGAATGCTAATTCGTATTTCTGGAACTTCGGAATCATTAACAAATGAAACAGCTTTTCCCATACCAAAAAATCCAGGTGATGCCATCTTTTTTCATCCAGAGTATTTACTGTCTTGGGAAGCCCTCTTCCAAGATTTGGAAAGCAGCTTTTATTTGATCGTATATGCGCATGGAGAGGCTCGCTATATTCCGAATGAAAAAGATATTCAACCGAATTTCTTAAAGAAAGTTGGGTATATGCAAGGTGAATTTTTACGAAATGATCTAAACCCACTCTTTCCGATTAAACACGTGTAATATCAATAGAGAAATAAAAGAATAACAGCATTATTCAAGCCTATTAAAGCTCTTCTAAAATATTAGAATATTCCTTAAAAAATACGACGACTTTATAGGTGGGTCTAGTATCGCTGAACATCTCTGAAAGCTGCTCATCTTCAATTTTCCCATTCTTATATAGCTTTAAGGAAAATTTTCTAAGGATTTTGTTATTTTCCCTTGGCAAAATGGAATAAATCTCACGTTTTGAAGAAAAACCTTTTTAACAAGATGATCTTGTTTAGAATGGATAAGGCGGTGCGTAGTAAACTAATCAACGAAAACAATATGTGTGTCATCTAAAAAACAACATCATTCGAATCCTCGCCAGGATGCAATTCAGGAAAAAGCAAGGCTTGTGATTTACTTTCTTGATAGGATTTAAAAAACTTTTTTACTTTTTCAGCGAGAGAACCTTGTATACAGTTGGAATTAAACCTACCCATGTTCTAGTGGAAAACAATAAAAAGCCCTTAGATCCCAACGTATAAAAGCTACAATACGAGCATCACTTCCTCCTGGCCCACCTAGCTGCACAAAATTCTTCGCAATCTAGATTTTATGGAAGAATAATCTTTGAAACCAATTAAAGGAGTACTCGCTCGGCAGTTTTCCTAGCTAATGCGATGCTATCATTTACGGAAGCTCCTGAGAGATAATTTCCTAGAATATTTAACTTAGGGAGTTCCTTAATAAGGATTTTTTGAATCCTATTAATTTTCTCCTGATGACCCACAAGATACTTTGGAATTGCCCCTATACACTCTGTAAGAGATGTATAATCTGGGAGCTCAGAAATTCCGAGATGTTTGTGAAGGCTTGCTTCACAGAGTTGATAAAGCTTCTCCCTCGGAAGCCCTTTATTCAAAAGCATCAAGGTAAGCCTCGTCTCCATTTTTGAAGAGCTTTGCTGGGTGAAAACCTCTGAATCAAAAACAACACCCAGAATATCTTCTTTTTCCTTTTAAGGAACAAGATAGCCAAAACCAGATACAGGAAGAACTTTTTTTCTATATCCGAAATGCACACAGGAGAGATCCGTATACGGAATATCTTCAAGCAGCAAGGAAACCTCTTTATGATCTCTGTAAAGCATCCTTGCCAAAGCGGGAGCTGGTACTGCTGAAAAAAGGTCTTCTGCTTCATAGGAAGCAGAGTCTGTTTCAACAACAAATCTTCCATCTTTGTAGGAAAGCCTTTTCCCTTCCTGCTTTGTTATCATATCTGCTTTTGCCTCCTTTTCTAAAGAAGTAATAAGAGAGCTCACTCCATACTTCAACGTAAAAAGATGGGAAGGTTTATAGGGATAAACAGATTTTTTCTTTTTGTGTAAAAAAAGCCCTTTTGTAATCGATCCATATTCTCTTTCCCATTTCTTCAGTATAGGGAAGCAAGATGAGATCGACAAAGTTTTACTATCACTCCCATAAATCCCTGTTGTGATTGCATCGAAAAGGGCGTCAGCAACTTCTGGAGCAAACCTTCTGGAGATAAATGCATGTATGGATTCATCATCTAAGTTTTTCGGGATCTTCCATTCTCTAAACAGAGAAAAGAGGAGAGGTCTTGTCAATTTTGAGGTCAAAAAGGAAAAAGGGTTACTTGGGACTTTCTGTAACTTTTGATTGTAGAATAAATACTTAGAAGACGCTTCTTCAGAGGAAAAAAGCAGTTCTCTTTCAAGATCAAGGTCATGAATGAGTGTAAGCAAACTTTCACTTCTTGAAACACGAAATGTACGGGGCCCCTTTTCAAAGAAAAACCCTTGTTCCATCTGACTCTCTAGCCAACCTCCTGCCCTTACTGATTTTTCAAGGATACAAATCTCTTTTTTGTATCCATTTTTGCGTAAATAAAAAGCCAAGGAAAGACCGGAAATCCCCCCTCCTAAAATGATTACGGCTTTCTTTTTTTTCATGGTAGAGATATCCTTATTTTTCTTAAGAAATGTAGCAAAAAAATAGATCTACGTGGAGAGAAAAATGACAGATACAAGAGAAAAGATCATCACCTTTCTACAAACTTTGCGAAATACAATCATCAATGAAATCGAAGCGTTTGAACCTACAAAACGTTTTGAGAGAAAACCTTGGGCTCATATCAATGGTGGTGGTGGGGAAATTGGGCTTCTTCGTGGAGATATTTTTGAAAAAGCAGCTGTCAACTGGTCTGGTGTTAGCGGCGCCCACTTTCCCATGCAAGATGGCTCTGGCCCCTTTTTTGCTACAGGTGTCAGTCTTATTTTTCATATGCATAATCCTCATGCTCCTACCGCTCACATGAACATAAGGTATATTGAGACTGAAAATGGGTATTGGTTCGGAGGAGGCTTTGATCTCACTCCTATGGGGTTCCCCTACAGTGAAGATACAGAATATTTTCATGAAACCACGAAAAAAAAATTAGATCAGTTCTCTCTTGACCTGTATCCTACTTTTTCTCAGAATGCAAAAGAGTATTTTTATATCCCTCATAGAAAAAAGGAAAGAGGAATTGGAGGAATTTTCTTTGATCACTATAGAACTGATGATTTCTCTCAAGATCTTCTACTTTGGCAGTCTGTCGGAAATCACTTTTTAGAATGTGTCATTCCCATATATAAAAAAAGGGTTGTGCAAGAGTATTCGAAAGAAGAAAAACAAAAACAACTCGAGCAAAGAGCTCATTACGTGGAATTCAATCTACTATATGACAGAGGAACAAAATTTGGATTTCTCTCTCAAGGAAACCCAGAAGCTATATTGTGCTCAATGCCCCCGCAGGTCAGCTGGTGAATAGCTTTTTACAGTATCTACCATGCATCGCACATTTTCCACTGGAGTTTGCGGCAGTACTCCGTGACCTAAATTAAAGATAAATCCAGGATCTTCTTTCATACTATCCAAAATATTAAGTGTGCAGCTGCGAATAATTTCAGGTGTCGTCTTTAAAATATCCGGATCCAAATTTCCCTGTACAGCGATCGTTGCAGGAACGTGTTTCCGTAAATGTACCATCTCTCTGTGCCAATCAAAACTAATTGCATTGGGCTTAAGAGGGGCTAATACATCAGGGAAATGACTTGCTCCCCTGCAAAAAATAATCACGGGAATATTTCTTTTTTTGACAGAGCTTATGATCTCTTCAAGATATGAAAGAGAGAATTCAACAAGATAGGGATGAGGGAGAACATTTGCCCAAGAATCAAAAATCTGAATTGCATTTACACCAGCATCTATTTGCATCTGCAAATAAGCAATGGTGGCTTTAGTGATTTTTTTGAGAAGGGTATGAAAATTCTGAGGGTGTCTATAAAGCCACTGTTTTGTCTTAGAAAGATTTCCTCTTTCTCCGCGATCGATCATATAGCTTGCAACTGTGAAGGGACCTCCACAAAATCCAAGTAAGGGAGTAGAAGAATTCTTCTTAAATAATTCTATCGACTTCTTTACATACCCTAACGTTTCTTCTACAGACAATAGAGGAAGGTTATCTACATCTTCAAGCTTTTGTAGGTTTGGCGTAACAACAGGCCCGATCCCTTCAGGAAAAGCAAGCTGAAGGCCGAGAGCTTCCACAATCACTAAAATATCAGAGAAAAGAATCGAAGCATCTACACCTAAAATATCTATAGGCATACGAGTAATTTGATAAGAAAGCTCCGGCTCGTGAAACATCTGCCATAACGAATATTTTTTTCGCAGTTGCGCATACTGCGGTAAATACCGTCCCGCTTGCCTCATAAGCCAAACGGGAGGACGAGAATGGTTTTTACAAGCTAGGGCATCAAGAAACTCTGTCATGCTAATAGACGTTGTAAAATTGCATCAACTGTAAAGCCAAACTCAGCAGCTAGATCACTTTGTGGAGCAGACTCTCCAAAGCGTTCCATGCTGATATTGATTCCTTCAGGACCTGTCCATTTGTGCCATCCAAAACTTACTCCTGCTTCGATACTCACTCTTTTCCCAAGATTTCCTCCAACAACAGAAAGTCTATATGCCTCCTCTTGCTTCTCAAAAATCTCCCAGCATGGCATCGATACAACACGAACTTTCTTTCCAATTCTCTCAAGAGCGTTCGCTACATCTAAGGCAAGAGACACTTCTGAACCTGTTGCAAAAAGAGTAAAATCAGGTACACCGTTCTCTTTTCTAACAATATAGGCTCCACGCCCCATCCCTTGATCATACGAGACATCATTGCAAGGCAGCTGCGGCAAGTTTTGACGAGATAGCACAATAGCTGTAGGTCCATTATAGCGTAGCGCTGCAAGCCATGCCATTTTCACTTCAAAATTATCTGCGGGACGAATGACATGTAAGAAAGGCATAGCGCGTAGTGACGCCAGCTGCTCAATGGATTGATGTGTTGGGCCATCCTCTCCTAAAAAGATCGAATCATGGGTAAATTGATAAATCACATGAGTTCTAGAAAGCGCCGCAAGCCTTATTGCATTACGCATGTAATCGGAAAATGTGAAAAAAGTTCCAACGTATGGTGTAATCATCTGAGTCTGCTCAAGACCTGTCGCAGCAGCTGCCATCGCAAATTCACGCACTCCATACTTAATGTTACGACCTGCAAAATTACCAGGCGATACAAAAGGGAAATTCTTCATAAGGGTCAGATCTGAACACGATAAGTCAGCGGACCCACCATAAATTTGTGGTAAAAGATTTCCAAGAGTATCTAGCACGATCTGAGAAGCGCTTCTTCCCGCTAAAGGGCTCTTCATTTCAATTGCATGCAACTTTTGTTCTAAATCAGCAGGGAGATGCTTTTCTTTCATCTCTTCAAACTGTTTGCTAAGCTCGGGCTCGACCTTCGCCCATTTCTTCAGCATTTCATTCCATTTCACCTCTCTTTCCTGATCTTTTGCGACTTTATTTTCAAAAAATGAGGATACAGCTTGAGGAATATAAAATGGCTCATCTGGAAGCCCTAAAGCTTTTTTAGTGAGAGCGACTTCTTCAGGCCCGAGTGGAGAGCCATGAGCTTTAGAAGTCCCTTCCTTATGAGGGGACCCTTTTCCAATCACTGTATGAGCGATGACCAAGATCGGTCTTTTTTGAATTTCATTGATCTGCGAGAAAGTTCGATCAATTGCATCTAAATCATTTCCATCGATCTCGAAAACATCCCAACCATATGCTTTATAACGCATTTTTGTATCTTCAGAACAACATTCGACAAGGGGCCCATCCAAACAAACGTGGTTCGAATCATAAATGAGAACTAAGTTATCAAGACGAAGATGTCCAGCTAAGGAAGAAGCTTCAGAAGAAATTCCTTCCATGATACAGCCGTCTCCAGCTAAACAATACACCTTGCTATTAAAAATTGGGTACCCTTCACTATTGAATTTGGCTCCCAGAATTTTTAAGCCTAATGCTTGTCCAACTGCGTTTCCAACTCCCTGTCCCAAAGGACCTGTAGTAGCTTCCACACCTTCTGTCATTAAAATTTCTGGATGGCCTGGAGTTTTGGAGTGGATCTGACGGAAGCGTTTGATCTCATCGAGCGAAAGATTAAATCCCGCTAAATGTAGACAAGAATATAAAAGCATCGAACCGTGGCCTGCAGAAAG
>DAIEPN010000135.1 GCA_027348355.1 Chlamydiota bacterium
CCCCAGTAGTTGTAGAGATAAATACTGGGGAGGAAAAGCAATGGGAAAAACTTCTAAAGGCTAAACCTAAATGGCTGCTCATTTCTTTTCCAGCTCCAAGACTACATATTACTAGAAAGTTTTTTACATTTTTGAAAAAGCACAACCTTGCACTTCCGGTCATTTTATCTTTTAGTTATGGCTCTAGTTTTGAAGATCTGATCATCGAGGCTTCTGCGGAATGTGGGGCTCTTTTAGCGGACGGGCTCGGAGAGGGAGTGTGCCTCAGTGGAGACTATCCTGCTTGCGATCTTGTTCCTTTAAGCTTTTCTCTTCTCCAAGCGGTCCGTATGAGGTCTTCTAAAACAGACTTTATCTCCTGTCCCGGTTGCGGGCGTACTCTCTTCGAGCTGCAACAGGTCACAGCAAAGATTCAAAAGAAAACAGGTCATCTTCCCGGCGTGAAAATCGCTATTATGGGCTGTATAGTAAATGGTCCAGGTGAGATGGCCGATGCAGACTTTGGTTATGTAGGATCAAAACCTGGAAAAATAGACTTATATGTTGGAAAGACGTGTGTCGAGCGCGATATTGAATTTTCTCAGGCTGAGGACCGTCTTGTTAATTTAATTAAATCTCATGGACGATGGGTTGAACCAGAACATGAAACAGAATATGTAGAGGTATAGAATATGAAATTACTTTTATCAAAACCGAGAGGATTTTGCGCGGGTGTGGAAAGGGCCATCGACACAGTAGAAAAGGCATTAGAGATTTGGGGCGCTCCCGTTTATGTAAAACATGAGATTGTTCACAATAAGCATGTAGTGGATTCCTTAAAAAGCAAAGGCGCCATTTTTATTGAAAATTTAGATGATGTACCAGAAGGATGCAGGCTGATCTATTCCGCTCATGGGGTTTCTCCAGCAGTAAGAGATCAAGCAGCTCGTCGAAATTTGATCGAAATTGATGCAACATGTGGTCTTGTGACCAAAGTACATTCTGCAGTGAAGCGCTTCGCACAAAAAGGATATCATATCATCTTGATTGGACATCGTAACCACGTCGAAATTATTGGTACGGCAGGGGAAGCTCCTGAAGTGACTACGATTGTTGAATCTGTAGAAGATGTAAAGAAACTAACATTCCCTATTGACCAAAAGCTTTTTTACACAACGCAAACAACATTAAGCTTAGATGATGTAAAAGAAATTACGGACGCCCTTACTCAGAAATATCCTCATATCGAAACTCTTCCAAGTTCTTCGATTTGCTATGCAACCACAAATAGACAGATGGCTCTTAGAGAAATTACTGATATTGCAGATCTAGTTTTAGTAGTTGGAGACCCAAGAAGTTCGAACTCGAACCGCTTGCGGGAAGTAGCTGAAAAGAGAGGGATAAACTCTTATTTGATCAACGATGAAAAAGAAATTAACCCGCTTTGGTTACAGGGTGTTAAAGTCATTGGCCTTACAGCTGGAGCTTCTACTCCCGAAGATGTAGTGCAAAGATGTATCACTTATCTAACTTCTCAAGGAGTTACAGAGGTAGAAGATGTAGTCTATACGGAAGAGAATGTAGTTTTTCAACTTCCTAAACAAGTACTTGCACCCATTTAATGAAGCCAATATAGTGCAAATTTATTGAACTGATTTGCACGGTTTACATGGCTGAAGAACAAACTACTATTAAACGACTCGAAAAAGGGGAATTGCGAAAAGTACTCGGCATTGCCGACATTGCGGCTGTTGGGTATGGGGATCTGGGATCCTCCATCTACTACGCCCTGGGTATCACAGCGCTATATGCTTTGGGTGCAACTCCCATAGCCCTTTTTCTAGCCGGCCTTATTTTTGTGTGCACAGCGCTATCTTATGCAGAGATGACTTCAACCTTTCCTGGATCTGGCGGAGCTGCGGGTTTTGCGAGGAGGGCTTTTAACGATACCATTTCCTTTTTGGCTGGTTGGGGACTTCTTTTAGATTATATTGTAACGATTGCTATCTCAGCCTTTGCGATGGGACCTTATCTGTCTTATTTTTTCTCTATGCTAGAACAACCTAGCATGCAAGTTGGCTTTACTTTTGGAATTGTTGCTGTTCTTTATCTTCTTAACTTTTTCGGTGCAAGACAATCTACTCGAGTTTGTGTCGTTTTAGTGGGATTTACACTTCTTACCCAATTTGTTATCATCCTAATCGGTCTTTTTTGGTTATTTGATTTTTCTTATATCATAGACCATATGCGCATTGGGGTAATTGGATCGGACTTTTCTCCTTCCTGGCCGCAATTTTGGAAAGGAACTGCTATGGCAATGGTTGCGTATACCGGAATAGATTCGATTGCGCAACTTGGAGCTGAAGCAAAAAAACCACAAAAGACAGTGCCAAGGGCTATCATGCTTGTGCTAGCTATTCTTCTTTTTATGTACATTGGGATCTCCGGAGTTGCACTGTCTGCAGTTTCACCCCATGATTTGGGACACAAATATATATCAGATCCTATTTTAGGAATTGTAGAAGCTCTTCCTTTTGGTAGCAAAGTACTGGGTCCTTGGATTGCTCTTTTAGCTCCGGCCATTTTACTTACAGCTGCAAATGCTGGGCTTGTTGGAGCTTCTCGACTTTCATTTACGATGGGAGAGTTTTATCAACTTCCTACATTTTTTTATCAACTTCATAAAAAATTTCGAACCCCGTTTATTTCTCTTGGTTTTTTTGGGATTTTCTCTTGTATTATCGTCTGGCTAAGTCAAGGGAGTATGACTTATTTAGCAGATCTATATAACTTTGGAGCCATGCTAGCTTTTTTCTCGGTCCATATGGCTTTACTCACAATGCGAATCAAAAACCCTAATATAGAAAGACCCTTTCGCGCACCTTTCAATATTTCGTTTGGTAAATTCTCTTTGCCGATCACCGCCATCATTGGGGCTTTAGCCACGTTTTCAGTATGGCTGATGATAGTGTTTACAAAGCCACATGGAAGTAGTTTAGGATTTGTTTGGATGACTTTTGGACTTATTATGTTTGTATGGTATCGAAGAAAACATGGCCTTACAGTCACTGGACAGCTCGAAATTGAAAAGGTTAAAGTGGATGAATTCAAGCAAGTCAAAATGGATCATATTCTGCTCCCTTGCCAGGAAAAAGGGGATACGGAACTTATTCAAATTGCTTGTGAACTTGCTAAAGCTCATAAAGCTGAGGTCACTTGTATCCATGTTTTAAAAATCCCCTCTACTGTTCCGTTGGAAATAGCGATTCCTAACTGTGAGAAGGATGCCGATCTAATCCTTGGAAAGGCAGAGGCGGTTGCTAGAGAGTTTGGAATTTCAATTAAAACTGATTTGGTTAGGGCCAGATCTTTTAGTGATGCGATTCTAGATATTTTAGAAGAAAAAAAGATTGATCTTCTCATCATTGGCTCGTTAGGCCCTAAAATCAATCCAACTGATAAGGGAATTCCTGCTGAACTACAAAAAATACTAAAAGACTCTACATGCAGAGTGTTTATTTGTTCAGGGAAAGTAGGCTAGGCAGGGAATTTAGAGTTTACTGCTTGAAGCCGAATGTAGAAACATATCTCTGCGGAAAAATATATCTGAAACCCGTGTTCCAAAACGCACGGGATCTAATTCGACTAGAGGTCGGAAACAGTCTTCTATAATTGAACGATCAAGATCTTGATAGATTTTAAGTAAAACTTGAGAATAAGGTGGCTTCGGCAAAGGAAAAGCTGATGGATTATCGTTATGAAAACAAACTGAAAGTGTACCGTAGTTTATCAGGCACGTGCGATTGCCATTCGCTCTATTGATCACATTATTAAAAACAGCTTTTATTCTAGGCACTTCCAAGAAACCATTTTCGGCTAAAGTAGAGCTAAAACTTTCTAATGAAATATCACTAGGCAGTACAAGGGTTTTTACTGTATTTGCCAGATCATCTTCAGAGAAAGCTATCGGAATATAACTACGCTCTCCCCACTTGCGTAAAAAGCCTTTGTTTTCTACGCCTTCATTATCAATACTTGCGAGATAGAATTTACCTTCTCTTTGTGTGGCCAGATAATTTCCAGGATGACGGTCCCAGTTATTGAAGACGGCATTAAAAACTGACAATTCCTGGACCCTTTCAGGAGATACGTTCCTAAAGACTGATTCTCTAAATTCAGGGTTCCACATGTCTTCATGGTTTTTTGTTTCTACAAAAAACTGACAGCTTGCGATCCTTCCATCTGGCATGGTGCGAACAGTTGTTGGAGGAATAAAGTGATTGCCAGTATGAGGAGCAATCACTTTTTCGTAGATATCGTAGGCAACTTTTTCTGCATAGGCAGCGCTTGTGTCATCTTCATTTTTTGGTTTATAGACGACAGCTACATAAGTACCTTGGTAATGCAAAATCCCATAATGAACTTCATTATTAAATCTTGCCGTTTTCTCTCGTCCTTCCAGAAAAGTATTCATGTCGCAGCTATAGATTACTTCTCCCTTTTCCATACAGGGTAAGGCAGAAGAATAATCTTCTCGTTCGCTCCACTGTGGATTTGTAAATCTTGTTGGATCAATGGGTGCTAGGGCATCAAAGGTTTTAGTTACCATTCATACTCTCTAATAACGTAACTAAAGATTTTGTACTGCTATAATTTTCTTCAATGGCAAGCTTCCATTTCCGAACTTTTCTTTCTACGTCCTCATTCCAAAGCAAGGGGTTTTCTGGATAGAAACCCGCTTCTTTCAAAGCATGATCCAGTAAAGCAATTGTTTCTTTAGGGGGAAATGTAGAAAGAAGAGATTGTAAAGCTTGGCTGTAATGAGTAAGCCCCACTAGTTCCTGCTTGGAAAATGGGGTATCGCTCGTAGTAAAATTTTGGATCTTTTCCCTTGCACTTTCTGCTAAATTCCCTATAAGGCAAGATCCCATATCTATTCCATAGAAAGTATTAGAGGTTTGGTCATAGAAAACATTGGGGTTGCTGCGATCATTATTTCCAAGATAGGTATCTAGTGCTACAATTTTTGCAAGGTCAGGATGTTTAGCCATATTTTGTATGACCTCTCTTCGCAGGCCCACTTCTTCTGGAGGTAGAGGTCCTTTTCTAGCGATGAGAAATGCGGATCTAATTTTTTGATGAATGTCAAAATCTTCCCATGGAGAAGAGTCTTCTACGCTTTTTCCCTGAACTTTCAAATGCAGGCTTCCTGGATAACCAGCTAGGAAAGAATGAGGAAAAACCTCATTTGCAGAGATGAGGCGAACCTCATTAAGCGGAATTTTTACAGCTTTTGCCATTTCTGCAGCAACTGACTCCAAAACAATCACAATTTGATCGTCCGGAGCCTCTTCTACAATTTGCTTGTATATCCATTCTTTGCCTTCCGTATCTTGTAAAAAGATATAATCTGCATGGGAGGCATGCTGAATGTCGGATATTTTTTTGAATTCAGTCTGTGTAGGGGAGAGAGAAGTTTCTTTCTTAGGAAAGAAAAGGTAACAAGCAAGAATGATGCAAGTTAAGCAAAGAAGAGTAAAACGTATGCGGCTAGCTGATTTAGATAACATGATTGACCTCAAAGAACTTGGATAAGAATTTACAATTAAAATTAGGACTTGAGTTTGGCGAAACTTCTATATTTTTTAAATAGAAATGTAGCTTCCCCGATTTCCAAGGAAATAATCATTGCCAAACTGGTTAAAACGAGCAAAATCTAATATTTTTTTCATTCTTATTGAATCTTAACAATTTAACCATAAGGGTATTAAGTTGTTGTCATGCATTTTCAAGATAACATCTTGAAAATACATGTATGTTCATGTATACTAAAAATAAAAGAGTTTACATATGTACCTACATCGCAAACTAGAAAAAGCCTTTAATGAAGCTTTGGTTTCATTCCCGGTAGTTCTAATTACTGGACCTAGGCAAGCGGGTAAATCAACAATGCTTCAACATACTTTGAAAGGCTACACCTATGTAACTTTCGATGATATTTTACATCGTAATCTTGCGGAAACAGATCCTGAACTTTTTTTAAATACGTATAAGCCTCCACTCATTCTAGACGAAATTCAATACGTTCCTTCTCTTCTTCAGTATATCAAAATGAGAGTGGATAAAAATAGAAGAGCTCATGGACAATACGTTCTTACAGGTTCACAGATTTTTCCCTTAATGAAGGGGGTATCAGAATCGCTTGCTGGAAGGATTGCGATTTTTCATCTTTATCCTTTGAGTTGGAAAGAAATTCCTCAGGCAGATCTTTATGACGAAATTGCTGTTGCTAAGCAAATGCTAAATGGGTTTTACCCTGAATTTCAAGTTGAAATAGATCTTAAGGCAAAGTTTTGGCATAGTTCTTATCTTTCTACCTATTTAGAACGAGACCTTCGCTCTATGCGAAATATCCAAGATTTAGGTCAATTTCAAAGATTTCTTGTTTTACTCGCAGCGCGAGCTGGGCAAATTCTTAATTTAAACGAAATTGGTAAAGAATGTGGAATTTCTCAAACAACTGCTAAAGATTGGCTAACTCTTTTG
Source organism: Chlamydiota bacterium (assembly GCA_027348355.1). Taxonomy (GTDB): domain Bacteria; phylum Chlamydiota; class Chlamydiia; order Chlamydiales; family Rhabdochlamydiaceae; genus JABEVM01. Next base: position 6,526 of record DAIEPN010000135.1, read on the forward strand.
CAAGCGACCTCTATTATATACATACTTGAGCCATATTTTAAAAATCTGACAAAACGAGTGATCAAATCTCCCAAAGTGTTTTTTGTAGACACAGGTCTCTTATGTTATCTTCTGCGTATTGAAACTGCAGAGCAATTGATTCATTCTCCTTTTGGCGGTCATGTTTTTGAAAATATGGTTGTTATGGAAAAAGTCAAACAATTTGCAGAGAAAGGAGAAAGGGCTCCTTGTTATTTTTATCGTACAAGCGCGGGTCTTGAGGTTGATCTTTTATTAGATTATGGAGATCATTTTACCGCATACGAAATTAAATTTTCTTCTACTCCAAATGCTGAAATGACTCGTAGTCTTGCAGAATTTAAGAAAGAATATCCAGTAAAAAAAGCAGCTCTTCTAAACCTGAGAAAAGAAAGCCACCCTTTTTCGAATGGGGTTATCGCGGAGCATTGGAGTCATTGAAAAAATGACAGGAAACAAAATGACCTGGCGAAAGTTCTTTTAATTCAGGTCGCACGCTATGGCATATTTCACTAGCATGAGAGCATCTTGTGGAATAGACACATCCTTTTGGAGGATGCATAGGACTTGGGTTTTCTCCAAATAAGCTAAGCTTTGGTTTTTCTTTATTTGCTTTTGGATCGGGGGTAAAGACAGACGACAAAAGCACTTTCGTATAAGGGTGGAAGTGACTGTTATAGATTTTCTCTCTAGGTCCGATCTCTACAATATGACCTAGGTACATCACGGCAATCTGCTCTGATAAATAGTCGATCACAGGAAGATTGTGGGATATGAAGAGATAGCTTAGATGCAATTTCTCTTGAAGTTCTTTAAGAAGATGGACAATTTGTGCTTGGATGGATACATCTAAAGAAGATGTTGGTTCATCGCAGACAATACATTCAGGAGATACAGCTAAGGCCCTTGCTATTGCAACGCGTTGCCGTTGCCCACCACTTAACTGGTGAGGATATCTTCGAAAAAAACTGGAATCAAGGCCGACAAGCTGAAGTAGCTCTTCAATTTTCTCATTTCTTTTTTCTCTAGGACAAATGTTATGGATCTGTAGTGGTTCTAGCAAAATTTTTTCTACATCCATCCTTGGATTTAAGCTGGAGTAAGGGTCTTGAAAAATGATCTGTAACTTGCGGAGAAAATCTTTACTTTCCTTTTTCGATAAAGTAAGGATATCTTTTCCGTTGTAAAGGATTTGACCGGAAGTTGGCTTTGTAAGACGCACAAGCATTTGCCCGATTGTAGATTTGCCAGAGCCGCTCTCTCCCACAAGACCTAACGTCTTTCCCGGAAAGATTTTGAATGAAACATCTTCTACTGCCTTTAATACGCCCTTTTGCATAGTAAAGTGCTTGGTCAACTTTTTCACTTCAAGAAGGGGAATCATGACAGCTCCTTTCTAGATCGAAGATCGTGTAGCCAGCAAGCTGAGCTATGCTTTTCTCCAAATTCTGAAAACGAGGGCCCTTTGTGACTACAGACATGCATAGATTCAGCGCAACGCCTCCAAAAAGGGCATCCGACTTTGGAGGGGGGGCGCTCAGAGATTTTCTGCACCTGATCAAAGGAAAGAAATGAGGAACATTCTAGAAGCATTTTTGTATAAGGGTGTTGAGGGCTTGTAAAAAGAGCTTCTAGTGGGGCACTTTCTACAATTTTTCCTCCGTACATAACAAGCACCCGATCGCAGAAAGAGGAGACTACACTTAAGTCATGAGTTACTAAGATAATAGTGGTCTTTCTTTTTTTTTGAAGGTCATTAAGTAATGACATGACTTGAGCTTGCGTTGTGACATCAAGGGCTGTAGTTGGCTCATCAGCTAAAATGATTTTGGGATCGCAGCTGAGCGCTATTGCGATCATCACTCTTTGTCTTAGCCCACCACTTAAGTTATGAGGATACATGG
>DAIEPN010000136.1 GCA_027348355.1 Chlamydiota bacterium
AATCAATAGTGCGTAAAACAGCGATCAAATTCACAGGACTTACAATCACAATTGATCTTTTCCAAGCATAATCAAAAAGAGCTTGCTCTTCTTGCATAACAAGAGAAAAAATTGCTTCGATCGGAACAAAAAGAAGAACAAAATCAGGGGTTTTAAGAGAATCTAAACCCTGATAATTTTTACTGGAGAGATCATCTACATGGCTGTAAAAGGAACCAACAAGTTTTTTTAAATGCTCTTTTTTATCGCCTTCCGCCTCGGAATTGCAAAATCGATCATAATGTATGTAAGACATCTTAGCGTCAATGACAATATGCTTATTTTCAGGAAGTTTGATAATTACATCCGGTTGAAGGCGGGACCCTTCAGAACTTTTTAGATCAATCCCTTTGCCTTGGATAACGTATTCATGTCCTTCGCGAAGACCTGATGCCTCTAAGACATTTTCTAAAACCACCTCTCCCCACGTCCCTTGCGCTTTTACGTCACCGCGTAAAACTTTCCCAAGCCTATTCGCTTCTTGAGAAATTAATACATTTGACTGAGTTATACTCTGCATTTCATGTTTAAGGAGAAGACGCTGCTGTAAATCTAGTAAATGGGTGTCTTCGATTTTTTTTTGAAAATGCTCCATCTTTTCACGAAGAGGAGTAAGAAGCTGAGAAAGACCTTTTTGAGAATCTTCTTGGAAACGAAGAGATTTCTCTTGAAAGATCCGATGAGAGAGATTTTCAAATTCTAAGGTAAGCTTTTGCTGAAGGGAAGCTAAGTTTTTTTCTTGTTCGAGAAGTCGGAGATCTGCATTGAACCTTTCTGATTCAACACTTGCAAGTTGCTTTTCTAAAAGGTGATTGGTTTCACGAAGGGTATCGATCTCTACTTTTTGGGCAGCCGCTATGCTTTTTCTTTCTTTTAAGACAGGTCTTAGCAGAAGCCACGTTAGGCCTACTCCGCAAAATAGGCCTAAAAGTAATCCAAGATCTGAAAAACCAGAAATCATTGTGCTGCAGTCATTAGCTCGCGCTTTTTATCGCGATATTCAACTAAAATATCTTTCACTTTCTTTTCCACTTCATCTCTTGGAGCTACTTCTCCCTGGATAAGAGAAAAAATGTACATTGTACCGATCTTTGCTTTAACATATTTCGGGAACACGGTGGAAGAATTTGCTACAATTTTTTTAGCCATCGGATTTGTAGAACCTTGACAAAGGGATAAAATTTTCTGAAGCTCTTCTTCTTCTAAAATAACATGTTCGTTCTTGACCGCTTCTTTGGATTTGTCACCGGATAAATAAGAAGATTGGAGCATCATTTTCTTTAAAGCAAATTCTTCTTGTACTTGTTGTAATGATTTTTCAAAAGGATCTGTAGAATTTACAAAAGATCCTTTTTCTAAATTATTCAAATAGTCCCATACTTCCTTTTCATTAGTTGAACAAGTATCAGAAGAAAAAAGCTGTGTAATCACAATAGAAATGGGAGCATCGGGATTTTGTTTAAGGATTTCGCGAAGCTTATTATTACGCTCCTGGTCTAACGCTTCTACTTGCTTAGCAAGCCCTTTCGGATCTTTGTAGTCAGCTTTGACCTTTTGGATAAACTCCTGTAACTTTCCTTGATCACGGTCATTCAAATATTTTGTATGCAAAGATTCGAGAAAATTCTTATATTCTCCAGCTTGGTACTGGGCATCAATTTCAGCGAACGCGACGCTTGGGTCCTTCGCAGAAGAAGTTGCGTCTGCAAGCAAAGGTGATGTTAAAAATAATATTGAATAGGCTAACCGTCTCATGGGAGCTCCTTAGGAAAAAGTTTTATAAATGCTTATTATAGCGAAATCATTTTTATTACGAAATAAAAACAAACAGCATAAATCGATTATATTTTTTTTCGATTTTGTAATTCTTGATAAAGACAGCGCGCTACGGTATCAAGAAGCACGGAACCGCTTATATCTAAAGAGCTTACAGACAACCCTACAGTCTCGAAATGAAAGCTCTTTGGTAAATAATTTTTTACTACCAAGTTCTGATAGAGGCAATAAGGTTGATTTGAAACGAATAAACACTTTCCTGGCTTTGGGGAAAGGTCCATCCAAGCCTGAATTGTATCACCTGTAGAAGGGCGATGCCCCTTTTTTACATCGAATGGAACAGAAACGATTTGAAAAGGAAGCCCCTTCATTTCTTTAGGCATTTCCCAGTGGTCATAAACGTACTGCATCATCTCTGTCTCATTTTTTGGCGCTTTTTCTGTTTCAAAAAAGATGCTTGCGGGTTCAATTCTAGGATCTAAGGGTCTTTCACCTGCTAAAAAAACAAGTTCGCGAAAACGAACACCCATTTTCCAAAGTTTTATCAAAAAACTAAATCTATCCTGTACACTAGAAAAAGTCGCTCCTAAAACAAGAGCATAATCATAAAATTTTTCTGTAGGTAAAACCTCTTGAAAAAAGCACATTCCTTCAGACAATAAACGAATCTTGTTTACTTCTTTTGGGCTATACAATTCTTTTATGTCCCATCGCTCTTTCCCTTGCGGTCTAAGCCATTTTTTTTGCGTGGCCTCAACCATTGATTCTAGACTATCCTCACAATTGATATTTGTTAGAGCAAACAATCTTTTCAAGTTACTAGAATATACAAAGTGGTCCTTGTCTGCTATTTCAGCAGACGTAATTGATGTCCTAACCCTCATTCCTAGTAAACCGAGTTTTTGATACCATTTGCGTAAGTTCATTTTTCTTCCCTACAAATCAAAGATGCAAACAAATTAGAAAAGTATTCTTTATCCTCATCCTAAAATTTTGAGAAAATTGTTTCTATCAAATCTTACCTAAGAAAAAATTTTCTTATTAGAGAAGAAAACAGTGTAAAAAAACCAAGAAACCTTCTATTCTCCTTAGTACACTTGTTATCTTCTCTACCTATTTTTTACTTGGAAATGCAACAGTTTCAAATTTTATAAATTTTTCAATTTGAAAAATTTTGAAATCCATAATTAAAAAAACCTTCACAACGGAAACACACTTTTTATGCTACCGACCCCTCGAACATCTTCTTCTCACTCTGATCCAACAAGGTCCTCTTCTCCCCCACCTTCTTATCTCAATGAAGTACCAATACCAAATGCAACTCTTTCTTCTGCGCAAACAGGGAACGCATCTTCTTCTGTAGGACAAGCTTATGAAGGTCCTCTGCCTAGAATCCCAGCAAACTTGCCCTTTGGAGCAGGAACCCCTCCCTCAGAACAAATACCGCCCCCTGCTTATCAAAGTGCTCATTTAGACATGCAAAATCCCTCTCTAGCATCAAATGCACCTTCCCCTCCTGATAACACATATGAATTCCATCAAGTACTGTTACATGATCCAAACCAAGCGAATCGATCAACAGATCAAGATGAGAGGATAAACGGTCCACAGCAGAGTACATTTGCTTTTGCACCACCTCTTATTTTCGTAAATCCCGAAGAATTAGTTCATAGACCAGATGTCGAATTCGTGTTTCCAGCAATTGATGTTCCACATATAAATGAAAATTTACCACCATACCCTCAACTTAATCATGCAAATCACACTCCTCCAACACAAGATGAAGATCCGAGAGAACAAGATCTTTTGAGAGATCGAGTCAAAATTCTAGAATTTGGAAAGACGGCTATGACAGGAGGGACAGTCTTTTCCTTAGCTAGTCTAGTTATCTCGTCTTTATCTAAAAGAGGATCACACCCTTCTCTTCGTTTGGCAGCTTTGGGAGCTTTTGCAGCTTTTGGAACTGGATATTTCGCATTCCAAAATCTTAGTGGAGAAGTGCACACCCCACCAAATACTCCTGTACAAGCTCACACGGACCGACCTAGCGAAACATTTATAAGGCTTGTAACAACTTTACAAGGACTCCAGCATAGAGTCAATCAACTCCTCACAAGAAATACAGACCTACAGGAACAAGTTGAACAGTTACAAGGTGAGGTAGCCATCTTAAGTAGACCTCCGTCTCCAATCGCTAGCAGCTCTTCAACACGGCCACAAGCAACGGCTAATCCCTCTTTAGACCAAAGCATACGGGCAATTCAACAGCGCTTCCAAGGAATAAGTAATGCAGTTCAAGATCTTAGAGAACGACTTCCACAGTTACAAAACACGATGACCGTACTCGAAACAAGCTTCCATGACGAATACCAAATAGAAGAAACATTGAACCAGCTCACTTCGAACCCCTTGCCAGCATCTCAATCTGTACTCACTTTAACTGAGGGTGATGAAGAAATTCTACAGCGATTAGGTCTTTTAGATAGTATCCAAAGAGAATTAACAGAATTTGCGACTCTCATTGACACAATTTCTACTGCTGATGAGGAAGTTAACGGGCAACTAAATATGCTTCGTGCTCAATTATCAAGAAGATAACCTTTTATAATTTAGTAAATCGATAGATGCTAGATTACAAACTAGCATCTATCTTTTATTTTCTTAAAAAATTTCTTATTATTTTGAAAATAAAACCATTCGTAAGTTAAAAGAAAATTAATTTGCGAATATGGTGAAATGATGTCTTTAATTTCCAAGAATTTTAGAGTAGCTCTATCCTTTTTTCTTCTTTCTTGTTCCATTTTACATAGCGCTCCACCTACTCCCTCTATCCCTTCTCCAACTAGCTCACTACAAAAAGAACAAAGCCCCCCACCTAATCCTGCTGATTTAAGCCAAAGTTGGTGGCGCTATTACAATGTAAGCGGTGAAGAATTACAACTTCGCATACAAAAGAGCATTGAAGAACTTCATCGTTTACAAAACTCTTTATCACCGGAAGAAAGTTTAGAGGCCTCTCCTTTTATCGAAAGGATTATTTCTGTCTTACAAACTCTACCTCAATTACAACATCCGGTTGAATTATCCACTTCTGATAATAAACCTTTTCTTAACGAGTATGACCTAGAAGAGTTTGTAGGTCTTGCAAGAGAACTTCAAGAAACGGAACAGGAATTAAGAAACACGATTTTACAAAAAAATCTCAACATTGAAATTCTCCAATCAGGAAACAAATATCTAGATACCCTCGTTGCGGCTTATTTAATTGAACCCAAACCTTCTGCAAAAAAACTGATCCATGGCTTAGAAATCATGTCCGAGAAGCTAACGCTTATTGTTGATGAATTCCAAGTAAGCTACCTGCAAACCTTAGAAAATCGGCAAAAAGAGGAAGTCGTACACTTACAAAAGGAGATTAATTTTGCCAGAAACCATCTCACTTTTCCAAACTACCTAGTAGAGCAAGTTCAAAAAGAACTACAACAAGCTCAAAAAAATCTAAAAAATGCCACTATGGTCGCATTTAATGCACAACTTGCGTATACAAAAATTCATACTCAGCCTCTCTCTTCTCCAACGGAAAAAGCTCATAGTTCACAAAAATTAATCGAAGCTTCCGTACAAGAGGCCCTTTCCCAAATTCTTTTGCTTAATAAAGAAATCGAAAATACAATTCTCGAGATCAATCATCTAGAATCACAAAAAAGCATTTCTCTCTACCGTGAACAAATTACAGCTTCAGAATTGAAAGTACAAAAAATTGGGAGATCGATAGCAGACTGGCAAAAAAATGCAACACTGGACATGGAACAGTCTCTGCAAAGACTCTCTTATCCAAGTGAACAAGACTCGAGCCACCAAGAGGGAGAAAGAGAGGGATATCACACCTCTTTGGATCTCAGCCAAAAAACCCTTCTTTTGATACAAAAATTAGAAAACGAAATGTTCATTTCCAAATTTCTAATTGAGCAGCTCGATCTCCTTATCAAACAGAAATACCCAACTTTTACTGATAAAATCGCAGATCAAACAACCTCCTTCCTTATTTATATAGAAGAACATGCACAATGGATGCGTGAAAGTTTTTTTAAAATAGGAACCACTCCTATCACTGTTAGAGCGATCTTAAAGGTAATTATCATCTTATTTTTAGGATATGCTCTTGCAACATTTACGCAAAAATTTTTGCATCGCCTTGGAAGAAAACATAATCTCATCACCGAATCCGCATTATACACATTTAGCCGTTTGGCCTATTTTTTCATTCTTTTGCTTGGCCTTGTAATTGCGATCTCGTCCATTGGCATCGATTTTACAGCTTTTGCTTTCGTTGCAGGGGCGTTCACGTTCTGGATAGGGTTCGGGCTTCTTTCCATCATTCAAAATTTCGTCTCAGGGATTATTGTTCTTTTGGATAAAAATATCCGCGTAGGAGACTATATCGTTTTGGAATCTGGAGAAAAAGGGATTATTCTCGATGTCAATGTAAGAACGACTATTTTAGAGACGTTAGAAGGACATAAAATCTTTATTCCAAACTCTGAGCTGATCATCAAAAAATTCACAAATAAAAAAGTCTCCGATCAATCCCATCGAATTTCTATTCCTTTCAAAATGTCTTATCAAGCTGATCGAGAATTAGTCTGTAAAATGGTGATCGAAACCGCAGTAGGAATCCCGTACACACTCCCGGTTCCACCACCTCAGGTTTGGATGACAGAGCTTAATGATACTAATATTGATTTAGCCTTAGTGATGTGGGTCGATGAAAGCAGCATCAACAAAAAAACCACTTCCTTAGAATCAATCTATCTATGGGCGATTGATGATGCATTCCGAAAAAATAAGATCTCCCTATAGCCTACAGAGACAAAACCATTTACCTAAGAAATGCGAAGTGTTATATTGACCGCTTTTTTAGGATAAAACTATGCATCCGGTCATTACAGATTTTCGTGTTATCCGCCCTTCTTTTACACTTTCTCAAGAAGAGACTCTAGAATGGATTGCAAAAGCCCATAAAAAGGCAGAAGGGGAAAAGCAAAACAAGCCAAATGAAAACCCTGAAATACAGCTCTTTCATGAAGAGCTGAAATCTCGCCTTTATAAATTAGGTATGGGCAAAGAGAAAATTCAGAAAAGAGGATTAGAATTTGCTGATTTTTCCCATTTAGATTGGGAAAAAATGGAGATTTTTTCCTTTGAAAGTGCATTAGAAGGAGCTAATTTCTCTAAAAGATCTGCTCTCTTCGATACGATTTCTACGAAAAAATTTGAGGAGTTTTATCCTGAAAATGCAAAAGCTCCAGATCATCTGATCCATGTAACATGTACAGGATACGTAGCTCCAAGCGGTGCGCAAAAAATCATCTCCAAAAGAGGTTTTGGGAAAAAGACGATTGTCACCAGGCCTACCATATGGGATGTTACGGCGCTATGCCAGCTATTCGCATGGGTCAAGGATTTTTCCACACAAATCCCACTCTTACTTCTCACATTGATATCGTACACACGGAAGTATGCAGTTTGCACATGAATCCCTTGCTGCATGAAACTGAGCAGCTCGTAGTACAAACTCTTTTTGCAGATGGCTTTATAAAATATTCCCTTCTTTGCCAGCAAAACATTCCAAAGGAAAAACACTACTTTACCATCCTCAGTACGCTTGATGAGATTGTCCCTAATACGTTAGATAAAATGACCTGGAAATGCGAAAACTGGGGACTACGAATGACGATATCTAAAGACATCCCCATTTTACTTGGTAAAGCGCTTCCCCTATTTGTCGAGAGGCTCTTTGCAAGAGCATGTCTTTCTCAGGACTTGATTACGCAATCTCTTTTTGCAATCCACCCAGGAGGGCCAAAAATCATCTCTCAAGTTGCGAACCTTCTTGGCCTGCAGCCTCATCAGATCTCGCATAGTGAAGAGGTCCTCAAAAATTTTGGGAATATGTCTTCCGCTACACTTCCTCATATCTGGGAAAAAATTCTGAAAGATGACGAAATATCTTCAGAAAGTTTGGTTGTAAGTTTAGCTTTCGGACCAGGACTCAATATTTCCGGGTCTCTCATGAAAAAATTCACAGGAGATGAGCTATGTATCTTCTGATTTTCTTACCCTTTGGACTACAGACTATCCTCATCGGTGCTGATGAGTATTTTTTTCATATTAAACGAGGTCTTCCCAAGTGGGAAAGAATTGGTCATCCACTTGACACGCTCACTGTTTTAAGTTGTTTTCTTTTTATTCTTCTCATTCCTTATACGGAAGAGAAGATCTCCCTTTATGCATGCCTTGCTCTTTTCTCCTGTATTTTTGTGACCAAAGATGAATTCATCCACAAACATCATTGCCCAGCAAGCGAGCAATGGCTGCATGCTCTTTTATTCATCAATCATCCTATACTTCTTACCCTAGCTGGATGTCTTTGGCCTCTTATTCATCAGAAGAATTCATTTGCATGGCTAGATGCTATGCTTGCTCATTCAGATATGATCCGAATCTTTATTATGGCTCAGTGCGCCTTTATAACGTCGTTCTTTCTCTACCAAACTATCTATTGGAATATTTTATGGAAAAATCCGAAAAAGTCATAAATAACGTCTTTTATGACGATCTAAAAGAGCAGTGGATGGAAAGAGAAGACCATCCAATTGCACTACTACGTGCTGAAAATCAAATTCGCAATCCATGGATTGCAAAAGTGATCAAAGAGCGTAAAAAAGCATCTGCGAAAGTTTTA
>DAIEPN010000139.1 GCA_027348355.1 Chlamydiota bacterium
TTCGAGTTTTCTTAAGTGAAGATTTAGCTAAACAGAACAATAAAAAATTCTCTGAAGAGATCCAAAAAGTTGCTATCGATACAGCTAAAATGTTTAAAGAAAAGGCTCTTGACCTGAACACTACACAATTCTATGGGATCGCAACAGAAGCTTACCGCTCTGCGTTAAATGGGGAAGAACTAGTAAGACGTTATCATGCCGAGCTGTCCATCCCTGTAAACATTGTCTCCAAAGAAGAAGAAGGGAAGTTCAGTTTTTTGACTCTGGCTATGCAAAGTAAAGTAGATCCTAATCAAATGATCTGCTGGGACATTGGAGGAGGGAGCATTCAAGTTACGTACCTAAATCAAGAAGGAGAACTGAGGATTTATCATGCTCCTTATGGAAGGCTCTCTACAAAAAATGCGTTACTTACCCATGTTAAAAATAATGATCATAAAAAAGAGGCTTCTTTTCTTAACCCAGTCTCACTTACAGAATGGAAAAGCTACTTGGAATTTATGTATTCGGCCTTACCTTCTGCTCCTCAAGATCTCTTAGATAAAATCAAAGATCCTAACGTGCAAATCATTGGAGTGGCTGGGCATCCTCCAGAACTTGCACACCTTGGCATGTACCAAATAAAACATCTTATAGAAGTTCGTGATCGATACTTAAATAAATCAGACGAAGAGCTAACTCAAGATCTCCCTTTTTTTTCAGCTCCGCATGCTGTGAGCGATCTCATCTTAGTTCACGCTATTATGGAAAAGCTTGGAATCGACAAGATTTCTTATTTCAATACAAGAGGGAGTTCTAATAGTATGGCTTTACTGACCTCAGAAGATCTCTGGCGTGATAAGTAAAAAGAGCCATTTTACATGTAAAAATGGCTCTAATGTAAAATAGTTATCTCTAGTTACATTATTCGTTATCTTCTGAGGCGACTACAGGAACAATAAAACTTTTTATAAGTTCGCAATCCTTTAGCAAAGATGGGTAGAGATCTAATTCTTTACGGCCTTCGGCAAGCAGCTCAATAGAATTTTTCTTAGGATTTTTTACTACTATACCTATAATATATTTTTTTATCGGATACATAAGTATAGTCCCACAAATAGATAGACCGCCTTCTACATCTTCAAAATTAAACCAAACTCCATCAGCAATTGAATCTGCATCCAAACTTTTTAAAGGCCTCTCTCCAAATAAATCTTCTTTTATCAAATCGAATTTTTCCTGAAAATCCTTCATTTCTATAGAACGTTTTGTCCATTTAAACGCGTAAATTAAACATTCTCTTCCATTGTCTTGGTTTATTAATCGAAAATTGTAATCATGCTCATCATCTACACTGAGAGATATATCAGAATTTATATTCACAGTAGGCCAAGATAAATGCCAGCACACTCCGGGGTTAGTCATCTTGATCCCATGTTTAAAAAAACCTTTATAAACTGAAATACTAAAATCGGTGAACTCAGTTTTTTTTGCTACCTCCAAAGGATCAAAATCTTTCCCTGAAAGAGAAACAACAGCATTGGATAAACATTCGACTTTCACCCCTTCTCGAGACCAGTAATGAGTTATTGGGAATGATACTTTCTGATTCTCTTGTAGCTCTTTTTTCGAATGATTGGCACATAGACAGCTGCTTCCCATTGCTACTGCTGCCAAAAACATTTTTCTAAACATAGAAACCTCTTCTAAGGTTTTAGCTAAACAGCATAAATTACAAAAAATTTTCTCTACAGAAGTTTTCTTTACATACTAGGATCTAAAGAAAAATTCTTAGAAAGAACTTGCTTTATGACAAGGGTAGTCACTTCAGAGTCTTGCAAATTCACAAGAGACAAATTGTTGTAATTTTCCTCTAAAATCTTCTGTTCAATTAGATTATAGAAATAGGCAGATTTAAAAATCCCACCATAGAGATAAGCCTTTGGCTCTTGCAGATCAAGTTTTGTGAGAACAGTCAAAAGAAGCTTGGCTAGATGAGCACTTGCGTCCTTGAGTATCTCCATGGAGATAACATCTTCTTTCTCCGCTTCTTCAAGTACGTAGACTGCAAGCGAGGCAATTTCGGTAGCAGAGATCTCAGCTTTATTTACAGAAGAGATAAGAAACATAAGAGATTCCTTCTGGAAATGTTTATAAAGAGCCTTAGATAGTGATGTCGTCTCCCCCCAGCCATATTCATAGGCAAGTACAGCTTTTAGAGCTTGCAACCCAATGTAATGACCACTTCCTTCATCACCTAAAAAACGCCCGAGCCCACCACACCTTTGGATTTGAGAGCCCTTCTTTCCAAGACAAATTGCCCCCGTTCCACAAATGAGCACCGCTCCCTCTTCTCCTGTAAGCTGTAAAAGAAGATCTGCGTCAGAGCAGAGTAAGATATTTTCTCTTTGAAAGCCAAGTCTACATAAGATAGTGATAAAATCTTCTCTAGCATTTGCGGTTCCCGTACCTGCAGCGCCGCAGACGAGTAAAATTTCCGGGAACAGCTCCTGTAAAGAAGATCCTAACGCTTGTGCACTTTGAAACATCTCCTGAAAATGCTCTAGAACAGCTTCCTTTTTAAGGTTAGTAAGATTGCCGGCTTTCCCTCTGAGAGCTGGAAGAAATAATAAATCTTTTGAGATGGGTATGACCTCTCCTTCTTTCGTGAAGAGTTGAAAAGCGATCTTCGATGCACCAGCATCTATACAAGCAATCACTTTTACGCTAGGTAGGCGTTGTATAAAACGGGCTACTAATTGATTTTCCATGGATGCCTCTTTTGGATGGATTCGGCATAAGAGAGAAACTCTTCTATATTCATCTCTTTAATGAGGATGAGCCCTTGTGTATCTTGCAGCTGCTCTCTAAAAAGTTCTTTTTCAAGAAGGGACCTCAGTTTTTGATAGTGCTCTTTTTGGATCTTTGTAGCGAGTTCAGAAAAAGGACCTTCATATTCTGAGGAAGGATATAAGGCATCGAATTGACTCTGATAACAAAAGTAAAAGGCCTTAGATTGTTCTATCAAATCTTGTTCTTTTACGGGGAAATAATGCGTAGCCTCTAAAAGGGTGAATTTGCTCCATACATTTCGATATCCCCAAATTTTTACATTTGAAAGATTTTTTACTGCTTTGAGAGCACAGGCTATGACTTGAAGAACTTTATGATGTGTCTCGGGACCTGTTTCAAATGGATCCATAGCAAGGGTCAAAATATCAGGCGAAAATTTCTCAACTTCCTTTGCTAGAACATCAATATCTTCTGAAGCTTTTGTAAGATCTTGGTAAAACTTGGATCTCATGTGAAGAACTTGACTATATGAGAGGCCCATTAGTTTCCAAAGGCGATCCTCTTCCGTTTCTCGAACAAAAGTTTTCAGTAGATCGATCCATGGATGTATTTTCCCTTCTTCTAAAGATTGCAGGATACTCGGGATTTCGTCTTCTGACTCAGGAAATGCAAGAAAAAATTTGCATTGCAAAAGAGCTGCTTCTAGCTGAAACATTTCTTTTTCATTATTTTGGAAGTAGGCTTTAGAAAAATCTTCAAGCAGATCCGCATAGCTTTTTCGTTTTTTGTGTAAAACATTTTTTTCTAAAAGCTGCTTTACAAAAGACTTCCGTACAGAATTGATCCCACTTGTAACACAAAGGACTCTCTGAGGATAATTTTTTATCTTCTGCAAAATGGGAAAATAAGAAAGCATGATATCATCATGATGCGGGGTCGTATGTAAAATCCTGCAAGGAGAGGAAAAAAATTCTTTTCCTTTTCTGATTTTCTGCATGATCTGCGTTTTGTCTAAAACTTCTTCCTCTATGCTTTCCAAAACCCCTCCTTTATGCAAATAGCTCTTTAGATTCTTGTGCTACAGGGGATCCCGTCGTACAGGTTATAAAACTTACTGTAGTCCCAAACACCATCCACCATGGCCAAGCAATTTGGATATCTAGCCATTTTGGGAGAAAGGCTGGCTGCAAAAGTAATACCACAATGGGTCCTACTATTAATGCTAAAATCGCACTTTTGGTATTTCCTCTTTTTGTAAAAATTCCAGATAGAAATACACCTAAGAGACCACTGTATGCGTACGTCATCACACCTAATGCAAATCCAAGGAGAGTACTATTTTTTGGATCATATGTAAAAGCTGCAAGTATAGCAAATAACATAAGAGCACCCCCTGCTATAGCAACTCCCACCCTACCGCTCTTAAGGCTCTCTTGCATTTCTGCCTCTTTACTACCAAAAAACTCATTTTTAATAGGCCTCCACACATCTGCAACAGCACTGGATGCCATAGCATTAATGGCTGAATCTAAAGATCCCATACATACAGCGAACAGCCCTGCAATAGCAAGCCCTGAGAGACCCGCAGGAAGATAAGAAATTAAAAATTGTGGATAGACAAGTTCGCTATGTACAAATTGTGCAGCTTTGTCTCCCATTACATCTGGCTGATTAAAAAGATAAAGTAAAAGACCTATAGACATGAAAAGAGCCACTACAAAAACAGAAATAAAAATAGACGATACAAGAGAAAAACCACCTTTCCATGCTGATTTACAAGTAAGCATCCTTTGTACTAAATCATGGTCGACACCATAGCTTGCAATGTTCAAAAAAACAATCGCAAAAGTTCCTGTCAGAAGTGTATAAGGAGAAGATAAATTCCATTCATTATGGATCACAGTCAATTTTGAAGTTCCCTCATGTATTCCAGAAGAAGAAGCTAAACGAGAAAAGATCTCAGAAAAGGAAAGAGGAATCTCATGTAGTAAAAATCCAATCGAGATTACAATCGTTGCTAGCACGATACTAAATTGTAGGACATCTGTCCAAATCACAGCGCGAATTCCTCCGAAAAGAGTGTATGCAGTTCCAACTATTCCCAAAACAAGAATGATCAGGGAAAGCTCTTCAAAATTCGGATAGGAACCTCCATGTATTAGCAAAGATGCGCCAAGCGCTGCTGCAAAAAGTCTAGCTCCAGAAGCAAACAGTCTACCAAATAAAAACGAGATCCCTGCAAGAATGCGAACTCTAACCCCAAAGCGACCTTCTAAATATCCGTATATCGTCAGCGTATTAGTTGAATAAAAAATAGGAATGAGAAAATAAGCAATTACAAAAGCACCTATGATTCCCCCCACATAAGAATCAAGTAAGATAGGTCTCCTTTAAAAGCTTCTTGTGGAGCTCCTAAAAAGGTAACTGCAGAAAGAGAGGATGCTAAGATCGAAATAGCAACCGCCCATGTAGGCATATTACGATTCCCTAGAAAAAAACTACGATCTCCTTTTTGTCTTCCAGAAGCTAAGCTTCCAATAACAAGCACCGCGATAAAATATGAAGCAATGACGGCCCAATCAAGTAAGGCAAATGCTTTTGTCATGACATAAGTCTCCGTGTAAAAGAAAAGAAATATTTCTTCTCACGGATGTTAGCAACAGGCTTAGTTTTCAGAAATGTATTTTTCGAAAAATTACTAAACCTCATTTCTAGAAACTTATTACAGAGATATTCACTTTCTATCTTGGATTGTTTTTTGAATCAAAATCTAGAGAAAATTCCTCGCAATCGTTTCTATAGTTTCTCTGTAGATTCGAATTCCAAATCCTTTGACAAGTTACTTTCAAAGATTCTGGAAAAGGGCCCTTAACAGAGATCACTTCTAGTGAAAAACCCTCGCAGCCAATTGTTGATCCCACTCTTCTTGAGAGATAATCCTTAGCACTATATTGCTTACTCACGGCGTTGTTGCGTAATTAGCAAAAGAGGAAGTTGATGATAAGCAGCTTAGAGTTAAATATTTAATTGATAAAAAGAAAGGCTCATACGTAGACTAGTTGGTTACTACACTAACTGAGAGCTACTTATGAGCCAAAAAA
>DAIEPN010000150.1 GCA_027348355.1 Chlamydiota bacterium
TGATCAAATAGTGCAGTATGAAAATGTCCTTGTATATCATAGGAAGAAGAAAAATAACGCTCGGCTATATCCTGCAACGAACTTTTTTCCATGCCCTCTATTTGAATACCAGAAGAGCTCGCGTTGATAAACGTAGTTTCTTGGTGTGTACTCGCAAACTCCTCAAACCATTTAGCTGCCATAAGCCAATCTGGTTTGGTAAAGCAATCTTCCCCATTGATATTTTTACAAGGGATTCCTTCTGGGATCACTTCTCCTCCTGCCACACCCACAGCATACAATTCATTGTCTGAAAAAGAGAGATCCATTCCAACTACAATAATTGGGTTACAACCAAGATAAGTTGCTAGAGCTGTAGCAAAATTCCCAACTACCCATCCACTATCGAACGTAGTATCAGCTTTTTTCAAAGCCTGTAATAACCATTCTTCAAGAAGATATCCCTCGCTTGCTGGAGCAATCACCCGTTTTCCATGTACAAGCTTGCTAAGTTCATAAGAAACTCTACCTTGATAGAAAAAAGGTGTTTCAAAAGCAGTCTGCTGCAGATAGCGCCTGTAAGGAGGATCTGGATCAAAGCTGACACTACAATCAGGTTGCAGAGAGAAGCCGCTCAACACCGAAAGAGCGGAGCCACCTCCAAAAACAAGAGCTTTCTGCCTATATTCTTTTAAAAGAGGGATCTCTTTCACCAAGGAAGGTCCTGCCCCACAAACGATCGCGGGAATATTTTTACAACTTTGATACAAAGAGCTGAGAGGTAAAGATTTTTCAAGAAAAGAACCATTTTCAAAAATATTCTGTGCAATTACTTTTCCAAGGTCTGCATATTCAGAAGCTACTAAGTGAACAGCCGATTGAATATGAGCTAGTCTTGAAAAGACTAGCCTTTGTCTTTGATCTCTTTCCAAATCATCTTTCTTCTCGCATAGAAAGTAAAATTTTAAAAAAACAAACTTCCAAGCAAGAGATGTGTAGATCTGCTCTTCACTTTCTTTAGTTAATGAATAGCACATCACCTGAGGAATTTGAGAAAGAAAAAGAAAATTATCTTGAAAAGCTGTACCCGCTTCAGCCAAAAAGATCAGGGATCTTTCCTTTTTTTCTTCAAGCCAAGAAATAAGCCTCAGGTAAATATCTAAAAAATCGCTTTCAAAGACGCATATAACATCGTGAGCTAGCACTTGAGGATCTAAAGAAAGAGTAGAATTTTTCATACTTGAACCGCCTGGATAAGCTCTTTATACAAAGGAGGATGTTTTAAATCCTTTTGCACAATTCCACTTTTGCCTAGAAACTGTAGAAGAAAAACTGAAGTGGTCGCCACTGCAATAAAACAGGCCCCTACATAGTGATTATAGCCTAAAATTTGATCAAGAGCTCCTTTTAGTTTACCATCTTGTTTACATTCTATGAGCAGAAGAGGATAGAGCGGGTAATCTTTATGGATATTTTTCGCAAAACAAACAATATCAATTCGTCTATCCGGTATTTTTTTTTTTTGCATTTGTAAATGGGGAATATCTGAAAGATTCATTTCTACCCCGATCATCTCCTTTGGATATCCATAGGAAGTGATCATAGCTTGGATCAATTCCTGCCGAACACGTTCCTCAGGCGTTGCTTTCATCCAAGACTTGCGCATGTTGTCGAATACAAAAGAATCATTCGGCTTGGATAAGTCCATAATTTCCATCTTTTCTACGATAGAGGATCTGAAGCTTACGAGAAGCTTCATCGCGGTAAATTAAAAACTGATCTCCAGATAGTTCAATCTTCATTACAGCTTCTTCTTTTGTGAGATCTTTTAATGGACGCGTAGATGTTCCAATCACTTTCGGTGGCCATGACATGGCCTGCTCGCTTGCTTTACTTGAAGCTACAATATCACCGTTAAATTCTTCTAACTCATCGTAGGGCCTTTGAAGAACATTCACTTGCATGTCTACAACAGATCTAGATTGAGCATGGTGGTCTTGTATTTTGTCTTTCCAACGTCTGATTTGCTTACGGAGTTTTTCTGTAGCCCTATCAATTGAAGTATACATATCGTTACTACTTGCATGCACTTTGATTTTCATATGGTTAAAGTGAATGAAAATAGTCACTGTATGTTCCAGCTTTTGGATATCCATGGTCACTTGGATATCGATTATATGTGGATGAAAACGTTCAATTTTCGAGATCTTCTCTAAGGCATAATCTTTCATAGGTTCAGTAACTTGGACATTCCTGCCAATAATATCTATTCTATATCCTAATGCTTCTGCTTCGGCGATTTTCTTTTTATCAAACATATCATGCCCCTTGCTCAAATTATTCGTGTATCCTATGTTATAAGCTTAACTATAAATTAAAATCACAAAAAAAATTATGGGCGCCCCCCACTCGCTTCTTCCTAATCAACCTATACATTCTTCTCTCCTATCTGCAGAAGAGATCCTATCACAAATGACTCTTCGAGAGAAAATAGGGCAACTTTTTATCACCTTTTTTTGGGGCGATACTCTTTCTGAAGAGACAAAACATTTTTTTCAAAGAACAAAACTTGGTAATATAATCTACTTCTCTTGGGCAAATGGACTGGAAACTCCAAAGCAAATCGCAAAACTTTCAAATGAAGTGCATGATACAATTATAAAAGCAACCAAGATCCCCCCCCTTATATCAGCCGATCAAGAAGGAGGTGTTGTTCAGAGACTTCAAAATGGATTTACCAGATTTCCTGGGAATATGGCCCTTGGCGCTACAAACAATCCCCGTCTTGCCTATGAAACAGGAAAATCCATCGCCTATGAACTTACCTCTGTTGGGATTAATTTTAACTTAGCTCCTATTGTTGATGTTCAAACAGTAAATTTACTTCCATGGTATATGGGAGTCCGAACTTTTGGAACAGATGCATCACAAGTTATCCAATTTGCACAGGCGCAAATACATGGGTTTGAAGAACTGGGTCTCCTTTATGTATTAAAACATGCACCAGGTCTTGGAAGCGTTAGTGTAAATCCGCATCTTGCCTTACCGACATGCAATAAAACCCTGTCCGAGTTAGAGAAGTATGAATTTATGCCTTTCAAACATCTTTTGAAAGCTCCTGCTATAATGACATCTCATGCCGTTTTCTCGGCGCTCGATCCTGAAAATCCAGCAAGTCTTTCGTATAAAGTAACAACCGAACTCATCCGAAACACTTGGGGATTTAAAGGAATTATCATAACAGATTCTTTAAGTATGAACGCAGTGCTAGAAGACATCTCTGATTTTACTAAGGCTTCGAAATCAGTGCAAAAGGCAACGATACAAGCCATTAAAGCCGGCGCTGACTGCTTGATCTTAGGCCGTTTAGAATGGACACCTTTTTCTCCTACACATGCTCAAGATCTACAAGTAATTGAAAAAGCCATTGAGGGACTTCTAGAAAGCGTACAAAATGGGGATATCCCCGAGGAAAGGATCAACGATTCTGTTTTGCGTATAATAGAAATGAAAAAAAACCTCTTCCAAAAACAATTTGCAACTTCTGCAGATTTTATAACTCCAAACGAAAGGCTAGCTACAGAAATAGCAGATCAATCCTTAACTCTTCTTTCTCCAGAAGAACTCTTTGTTCATTCTAATCCTAAGTTGTCCTTTTCCAAAATTTGCATCATAGCCCCCGAAGGAGTGAAAGAAAATTTACAAGAGGCTCTCAAGGAAAAAGAAATTTCAACAGATATCTTTTTCTTCGATCCAAATTATTTAGAAAAAAACGATTTCTTTTCTTTGCAGGAAGAAATCATGAAAAAAATTACTCAAAGCGATATTAGCCTGTTTTTTTCTTCTCAGGAAACTTCATTGCTGAGAAATCTGGCCCAGAAATTTCCAAGAGAAAAACTCATCTTTATAGGGCTTCTCAATCCACATACCATGATAGAAAGTAAGGTCTATAAAACACACAATACCATGCTAACTTACAGCACATCAAGTCATTGCTTTAAAGCCATTTTTTCTGCTTTAAAAAAGAGAAAAATCCCAGTTGGGAAACTCCCATTTCCTACTCCAGAATAGGAAGAGACTGTCTCTTTTGACGAAGTAGAAATTTTCTTTGCTCTATATTTCCTAACTGGCCACACGCAGCCATAATCCCATTTCCTTTATTTGCCCTGAGCAGAGTTTGATATCCTTTTTTTTGCAGTCTTTTCGAAAAAGCCTGTTGATCTGCGAAAGAAGGAGCTGAAAATCGTTCTTTTTTTTGCGAATTGTACGGGATTAAATTCACTTTAACAGAAAGTCCTTTTAGATAGCTTGCAAGCTCATCTGCACATTCTAAAGAGTCGTTAATACCTTGCAAAAGAACATATTCAACTAAAATCTCTCTTCTAGGATCTTGACAATATGCCTCTAAAACTTCTTTTAACGCTTTCATATTCCATGTTTTATTCACAGGCATGATCCGATTTCGAATTTCATCATTCGGAGCATTGACCGACACAGCTAAGTTTACAGCAGAAGGCATCTCTTTCATAAAACGATAGATCCCTTCCACATCACCACTTGTAGAAACTGTGATGCGACTGGGACCAAATCCAAAACCATGTGGATCCAAAAGAATGTTGATCGCTTGTTTTACTTCTTCCCAATTATCAAATGGCTCGCCCATTCCCATAAAGACAATATTACGGATAGGTGCATTACACTGGAACTTGGCAAAGAACACCTGCTGTACAATTTCTTTTGCGGAAAAATTACGAAGAAGACCTAGTTTTCCCGTTTCGCAAAATGCACATCCCATCTTGCATCCAACTTGAGAAGAAATACAAAGCGTCATCCCCGACTTCATAGGAATGATAACCGATTCACTCTCAAGTCCTCCATCATGACGCAAAAGAAATTTAGTAGTATCACATTCTTCTTTTTTGAGAGAAAGGAAAGGAAGAGAAATATCTGTTTCTTCAATGATTTGTAAGGCTAAGGAAATCGCTTCTTTTTCCACTTTCTTTAGAAATTTTCCATGCCGAAAGAATTCTGCGTACAGAATTGCAGCATGTCTTTTTCCTTTCCCAAACCTT
>DAIEPN010000165.1 GCA_027348355.1 Chlamydiota bacterium
GAGGGAATGTAAACAAGGAAGAAACCGGTTCGTATGCCCTGCCAAGAAAGAGGAAGAAGAATCTTGCGAAATGTTTGCATCCAGGTAGCTCCAAGATTAACGGAGGCTTCGATGAGCCTTTTGTCCATAAGACCTAATGAGGAATAGATGGGAAGCACCATAAAGGGCAGATAATAATAGACCATCATGATCATGATAGAAAATATCGAATTTAGAAAATGGATGGGTTGATCAATGAGTCCAATGGTGCGCAGCATATTATTTAAAAAACCTTCTTTTTCTAGAACAAAGAACCATGCATATACATGTAGAAGAAAGTTAGTCCAAAAAGGGACGATGAGTAGAAATAAGAAGAGATTTGTGTATTTCTTGCATGTGAACGCGAGAAAATAGGAAAGCGGGTATGCTATGCAAAAACAAAGGATCGCATTTGTAAGACCTAAGAGAATTGAATCTAAAATAATTTGTAAATAGGTGGGCTGTATGAAGGCAAAGAGTTTTGAAAAAGTTACTTTTTCAAAATGTCCAGATTCGGAAAATTGCAAAATGCTCGATACTAAAAGAATGCTCAAAGGGAGATAAAAAAATACAATCTGCCAGAGTATGGCAGGTACACTTACAGCAAAAGCTGATTCAGAGTTGAAAGTAGGTCTTAATAGTTTTTTCATTTTTCCAAAAGTACAGCGTTTTCCTTTTGCCAATATAAGAAGACTTCATTGTCATAATCGATATCTTCTTGGGGGAAATGTTCTTCATTTTGTGCAAATACCTGAAGGCGCATTTGATTTTTGAGGAGAACGTTATACTGTGTCGATCTCCCATGATATACAATTGATTGGACTGTGCCCTTTAGCACATTAGAGAAGTTAGGGACTTCCTTTTTTGTAATCAGTATTTTTTCTGGTCTAATGCTAATGATGGCATCATGACCGTCGACTGTCCAAGGTCTTTGATGCGGAATATAAAGTTTAAATACCCCAAGGTCGGGGATATGAATTTCAGGCTCCCCTTTTGCGAGATGAATTGTGCCATGGAGTATATTTGTCGTTCCTACAAACTTTGCTACAAAGGAGGAAATGGGAAATTCATAGATTTCCTTAGGGGTTCCGATCTGTTCAATTTGTCCCTTATTGTTCATAATGGCCATTTGGTCGGCTACAGTGAGGGCTTCAAACTGGTCATGAGTTACATACACAAACGTTGTTTGTAGCTTGTCTTGCAGCTCGATCAGCTCAATTAGCATCTTTTCCCTTAACTTAAAGTCTAGGGCTGCTAAAGGCTCATCTAAAAGTAAAACATCTGGCTCATTTACAATAGCTCTAGCAAGGGCTACCCTTTGCTGTTGCCCCCCAGAAAGTTGAGATGTCATTTTGTATATATGGTCTACTAAATGAAAGGCTTCCAGGATCTTAAGAACTTTTTGTTGAATTAGGATCTTAGGGAGTTTTTTGAGGCGTAGACTATAGGCCACGTTATCAAATACGTTTAAATGGGGGAATAAGGCGTATTTTTGGAAGACTATATTA
>DAIEPN010000167.1 GCA_027348355.1 Chlamydiota bacterium
CCTAGTTCTTTTGCTTTTTTGTACGCTTTTTCAATGTCTCTTTCAATGATACCGAACTTCGCATCAGGACCTGCAAAAACAAGTCCTTCTGTCCCGCTTGACGCGATCCCTGGATTCATTCGAAAACAGAGAAACGGAGGAACTTGGATTTGTGCCAACCTATCTAACTGACTTAGGTCTTCAATGTTTAGCTTGACATTTTTAGAAATTGCAGCGTGAAGCTCTTGATTGGAATTATAAATACCCGAATAGAGAATATCCTGAGTAGAAATGCCGGCTAACCTGGCAATCTCAATTTCTTGGATGCAAGAGGCATCAGCACCAGCTCCCTCACTTGCTAAAATTTTCACAAGAGCTGGATTACTATTGGCCTTGATTGCGTAGTAGATTTTGGAATTGGGATACTCTTTTTGGTAAGCCTCCACTAAACGTCTATAGTTACTACGTATCCTATTTTCACTATAGACGTAAAGAGGAGTCCCAAACTCTTTTGCGAGTTCTCGAACATCGCATCCTTCAAAATGGAGTACACCAGCTCTATTTTCCAACTGTGTGACAGACTTCCATACAGGATTCGACATGTACTCTACCCCTATCTTACAGAAGATTTTTCACAGTATTTATTTAAACACTATAGAAAAACCATCTATTAAGACGAATATAATTTTACTCGGACTTTTCAGCAGAAAGCATACTGGAGTGAAGCTCTCTTCCTCCCGTTTTTCTTCTTTGTCGTTGCGCTGATACTTCTCCAACTCGAATTGTATCAAAAACGCTTACTAACTTATCCAGCAACGCTTTATCGCAAGCTGGTCTGCCGCGAAGAGTATAAAAAATCATTGAAAAATATTCTTCAAAAACTTTTCTCGTGTCCATAGCAGATCTTAATTCCTCGTCATTGTTACAATTCGTAAAAGGGTAAAGAGAGTTTTTTCTTTCAGTGCAAACAAATTCGACAAATTCGGAAAGATCACTTTCTTCACCTTTCCATGTCCCTTCTTTTGTTTTCAAAAGTTGCATAATGTCTTTTCTTGTTTCCTCAACTAAAGCTTTCATTTGACGATTGAAAGCTGAATTGATTGCCTCAAAAAATGCAGCCTCTAGTCCTGGCCGTAGCTTATCTCTAACAAAAACCTTTTGCTCTGGTTGCATTGTTTTTGACAAATCTACTCCTAGATCTTTTGCAATCGAAAACCATTCTGGGTCTCCCTCCTTACAAAATTCATCAATTTCTCGATTGATCCGAGCTTTAAAAGCCACCATAGTCTCAAGCGTATTGTTCCGCACAAGCGCACTATCATCTGAAAATGATAGTATAGGAACCTTTGTAGCATCATCAATCCAAAAGGGGTTATTAACAAGGTCCAAAAAGAAAACTCTACCGTCACTTTGAAACATCCCACGCGGAACGGATGAAAAGGTGCTTCCCAAGCTACTCACACTAAATGTAGAATACATAGAGTCTCGGAACATAGATTCTCTTACCTCAAGATGAGGAGAAGAAATCTTTCCTTGCTCGAAATCTCTCACTTTTTTCGCAACTTCTTTGACAGAAGCTATAGTAAATTGCCATCTCATTTTCCAGAAGCCCTCTGTTGAAAGATCCTGTTTCTCCACTGCTAAACTAGTAACGAGCTCATCTAAAAGTCGAATCAAGGACTGAATCTCCTCCCAATCTCTTTCGAGGTCGACAGCAAGCGTATCTACCTGTGTTAAGGTATCATTAGTTGCATCTTCTTGTTTCAAATGAGCTGCTAAAAGCTCATATGCAAAACTTGCGATTTTTTTCTCTTGGACAAAAAGCCAACTCTTAACGACTTCCTTAGTCAGTCTTACTTTTTCCTTCTCTTTTTGTTTTGCTTGTAAAGCTAGATTCTCAAACCATTGTTCAACAAGTCCATCTACACGTTCATAAACTTTCTGGTGAGATTTGGCCTGGAGAAGAATCGTCTCTAGTCTTTGTTTGAGATGTTTTATAATCGTATCAGCTTCTTTTTGGTACTCTTTCGTAGATTCCCACAAAACATATTGCAGTCTCGATAGAATTAAATTCACCTCTTTTATAATACCTCGATAGGTATCAACATCGACTCTCCCCTCTCCATTTCCGATTTTTTTTGCTTCTGGTTTCCTTTGTATAAAGATAGGGGGAAATTCCATTTTTTGGATTGCAAGCATAACTTCATAAGTAGAAGGAAAAGAAAAATCAGAAACATTACTAACAGAGGAAATTCCCAATTTTCCAAAAAATTTTCGAATACCAAAAGACTTGCTCTCGACATGCTCTTCTTGAGTATTTTCTTCTTGAGAGTCTAGAATAGATGAGGCGATAGCAGCCCCTCGAATTAGTCCATTGAACCCAGTTATAAACTCTTCGACAGGCTCAGATTTAACCGAGACCCTACTATTCCTTTGGGCATCATAATTTGCATTCAAAGCCAGAAATTTAGGCCATTGAAGAACCTCTTTCCCTATAGAAGTTGACATAATCACCTCTTTTTTATTTTTTTAAGATTTATCGCGAATAGTTTGCGAAAAGATATATTAAAAATCAATAAAAGCTATATTTATAAAATAAATTTTACTATTTATCAAGATAATTTGAAGTGTTTTGCATCTTCATAAGAACAAAGTAATAGCCAAAGTAGCAACAATCCTGCAGCGAGCAAACAGGTATATTTTTACCCTTCTATAGCACTTCTCTGCTGTGAAGGAAAAATAAGAGCTGCAACTAAATAAAAAAAAGCAAGGAAATCCGTAGATCTGGCAAGGTATCATCATTTGCAGACTTAGTACAATCACCTCATTCATCTTAGCAAGTGGAAAAATCTGAAATCTTATTTTAAAGTATAAGACTTTGCTGACTTTTTTGTGTCAGTATGAAAACCTATAAAGATGCAAATAGAAAAAAAAGAAGGGTTTCTATGAACAGGATATATCTCTTAGCTGGACTTCTCTCTCTGGTTTCTTGTTCTGGCGGTGATCATGTCTATTATCATAACGGCTACCGAGATGGACATCTTGACGGACACGGTGGCGGATATCATCATTAATGTAATAAGGCTAAGTAAATGAATCTCAAAAAAAAGCCAAGTGTTGCCGTAATTGGAGCGGGCTTAGCAGGGCTGACTGCTGCATATCGTTTAGAACAAAAGGGTATGAACCCAGTAATTTTTGAAGCAAGAGATCGCCCAGGAGGGAGGGTTTTTACGCATTATGAAGGAACTTCATATGAAGAACTGGGAGGCAAGTTTTTAGATGATGGAGGCGAGGCGCTATCTCTCAGAGCTTTACTCCAAGAGCTTGCGTTAGATGTAGCTACGAGTAACGTTCTTGTAACACGGCTTTATTACAAGGATGGAAAAGCTCTTCCAACTTTTGCGCTTTATGAAAATGCTCCTCTTCCTACGGAAGAAAACTACCTAGCTCTTGTTGCTAAGTCTAAAAAATCGAAAAGTATTTTAGAAGTTCTGGAATGGTTTTTTGCTGAACATGAAGACTTATTACAACACTTTGTACTTCGAATGACAAACTATGAAGGATCTCCTGCAGAACATCTAGGCGTGTATTGTCTGGATTTATTCTGGAAATTTTATACTTGGGCCTACGAAGATTATCAGGATAAAATCAAAGGGTTAGATACTTTTGTAGATCTTAGTTTCATAAAAGGGGGGGGGATCTAAACTTATAGAGGCACTTTGCAATAAAATAAAAACCCCCATTTCCTATCACTCTCCCCTAAAAAAAATCTCCTTAACTAGCGCAGGTCAAATCGAACTAGAATTTGCAAATGAAACGAAAAAATCAGTTGATAAAGTCATCCTTGCTATTCCCAGTTCAACACTAAGGAAGATAAAAATTCAGGATGGATTATTTCCTAAAGACCAACTGCATGCAATACAAACTCTGCAATACGGATCTGTGACTAAAATTTTAGTGCCTGTTAAACTAAATAGTAAAGAAATTCCTAATTTCTCTTCAGGAGTTGATTTCGTAACTTGGTTTAATGAAGACAATACCTGGATGACCTGGTATTTTGGTGGAGATGCAAGTCACTTCAATCCTAAAAACTCACAAGAACTTGAAAAAAAAATAGCAGCAAGCTTTAAAGTCATTCAGGTTTTATACCCAAACTTAGAAATGAGAGGAAAACCTGTTTCCATAAATTGGACTTTAGAATCATTTTCACTAGGAGCTTATTCTAATTTTGGCATCGATCAACATGAACCTTTTACGCAGATAGAAGAAATACTGGGAGAAACTGTAAAAAAGGTTTTCCGTCCAGTTGCAAACATGATCTTTTTTGCTGGAGAACATACAGGCATAGAATATCATGGGACCATGGAAGCCGCGGTCCACTCCGGTGAAAGAGCAGCTAACAT
This sequence comes from Chlamydiota bacterium, assembly GCA_027348355.1. Taxonomy (GTDB): domain Bacteria; phylum Chlamydiota; class Chlamydiia; order Chlamydiales; family Rhabdochlamydiaceae; genus JABEVM01. The sequence goes on from DAIEPN010000167.1 coordinate 4,383, forward strand.
GCTAGCCAAATCTTTTTAAAGATGGGAGCGTACTTCAGAGAAAAGCAACTTGGAAATCTCTGATTTTACAATCTTTTCTTGAAACCAAATTTCTTCCTGCAAAACAGCTTGTCTACTCAGCATTTCATACCCATAGACAATTTCGGCGCCTTTTTTTTTCGCATGTATTAGGAGCTCGGTCTCTTTAGGCACATTCCTCGTTTCCATGATTATGGAGCTAGAAAGAATGTGCTCTGGGGATATCGGTAAAGGATTGGGGGTGCAGTTTACAAGTACGTCATACCTAAGTTTGTATTCCTCCTCTATTTCATCTAGTCCACCTCCTCTTAGTCCAAATTGGGAAGCTAAAGCCAAGGCTTTGTCTAGACTGCGATTCAAGATTGTTACACTAGCACCTCTTTGCCAAGCTACATAAGCAATGGCTTTGGCAGCTCCTCCAGCGCCGAGTATGACTACCCTCTTTCCGCGTACAAGACCGCGTTCTTCAATGGAGTCAAGGGCACCTTTTCCATCTGTATTAAAACCTTTGCTTTTTCCCTTTTGGAATGAAATGGTATTCACAGCTCCGATTTTTTTAGCTTCTACGTCAATCTCGTCAAGAAACGAAATAACGTATTCTTTTAAGGGCATCGTCACACTGAGGCCACGAAATCCTAAATCTTTTGCAAGAGAGAAAAATGTTTCTAATTCTTCTGGTAGAAGATCAATTTTTACATAAATAGAATGTAAATTAAATGCCTTCATCGCTCGATTGTGGATAAAATGACTTAAACTTGCAGCAGTTGATC
>DAIEPN010000172.1 GCA_027348355.1 Chlamydiota bacterium
CAATATACAACCACTTCTTTACGCTCTAAATATTTGACCTTGGTTAAACCTAAAAAAGTTGTTTTGGGTGAGAGTAACGTCGTATTTTCTGAATATTTACAGACAAATTCCGTGGAATTATATGAAAAATATAAGAGGCTAGTCCATTAAATTTCAGTTTTTTATACTGGTAAATTACGAGGTTTGCAAAGCTCCTTTATTGTGCAGAGCTTTAAGAGTTTTATAATCGAAGATACGAACGATTCCGAAATCTGGATCTATTATTTCCTTTGTATAAAAATTAGTCTGCTTTACTACTGTAGTACCTCGCATTTCGGAGCGAGGCTGTTTTTGCTTTTTATCTTCTAGTACGAGGGGAGGGAAGTCAGCAAGATTATCACCTTCTTGAAAGAATTCGGCTAAAAATTCCTGGGCCATTTTCTTTTCTAAAGAGCGGTGGTAGACCATATTATCTTTTCCACCTACGGCAATCGTCATTTTACATCTTCGAGTATTCCCATTTTGGATAATTTCCACAGGGACTGTCCAATGTCTATCGATATATCCGTGGTGGGTTTGATTTTCTCTTGTTGTTTCAATACCATATGTAAATGCGTATGGGTCCACTGCGAAAGGGACACTGTGTGAGATAAAAGAATTTTCTCTGTCTTGCTCAAATTGAGCAATCACTCTTTGAGAATAGGTAAAGTCGTATTCACTTTTTTGTGATGGAATTGGGATGGCGCTAGTGGGTACACTTTCCTCCTTCTTGACACTGGGCCTTTTAATAGGGGCTACGGTCTCTACCGATTTTAAATCAGGAAGAGGGTGAGATGTTACACTGATTACTTTTGCAGATTTTGGAGAAGATTCAATAGGAGGTATATCAATAACAGGTTTCTCTATTTCCTTTTCTTCTGATGGAATGCCAAAGAACTCAGACAGCTCAGGAAATTTTTTAGGCTCTTCATGGTAAGGGATGCACCTAAGTTTTGTAGTTTCCATTTTCTCAATTCTTGTCTGATTTTTAGGTTTTTTCTTATCATCAAATAAAATTGCATGGGCTATCTGGTATATTTTTTGTCTTGTTTTAAAAGTGCTTCGATAGGTTTCTAAATAGGATTCTGCTTTAGTATAAAACTCTGCATAATGGTTGCTGTTTTGATCAATTTTTGAAGTGTCTCCTGGAATCGATTCTCTATTTTTTATAATTGAAGGAAAGAAAACTTCTAATCCAAACATGGATGAAACAAACGATAAGTTCATTGGGAAACTTTCTTTAAGCGTAGTTTTATTTGGAGCAATTTTACAGAAGGTTTGTGCAATTTTTATTTCGAGCTCTCGAAATTGAGCTTGTGTATCTGCGAGACTTAGGATTTCCAGTGTTTTGAGATAGAGATGTATAACTTCTCTTTCAGGTCCTGCTGTTTGGTATATTTCAGTAAGTTTTTTGTAAAGATAGCCTCGTTGTTCAATATTTAGATTATCTAGTCTTATTGAGTATTGGTAATAGGAAAGATTTGGATCTTCGATATTTTCTATATAATGCCTTTCAAAGCAAGAGTAAAAAAGAAGACCCAGACCCATATCATTATCAAAAACTGCTTTGATGTCTTCTAATTGGTCTGTGGTATGTTTGTGTTTAATATCCCCTTCAACAGGATTGATAAGGCCTTGATCCCCAATAAACGAGAAAATAGCATGTCGATTATAAGGCACATATAGATCGTAGAGAATTTTTTCATAATATAGCATAGAAAGCATATTATGTGCGTGCTTGACATTCTGATGAGTATAGGAAGCTTGCTTAGAGGTTTGTTCTAGATCGATTGAGGTTTGTACGATAGGTGCATTGGCAATCAAGGGCTTACATGTTTCATCGATGGTTTCGATAAGCTTTACTAAATACTTACCTTGTTTTTCCGTACTAAGTCCTATCTGGTCCTTATAGGATAAAATTAAATCATAAAAATTGATTAGTGATTTTAAATGAAATAATCTCTCTACAGGTATGTTTGGAGTTTCTTTGTTTTGTAAAATTTGACTACAAATTCTTACAATGGCTTCAGCTTTCATTTTTGATTGAGATTCATAAACACTATCGACGTTTTTATCTTGAGAACCTTCATTTTTTTCACAAGGGTAATAGACTCGAATGCTTGTTGTATATGTTCTCTAGATAAGGTCGCTCTGGTATGGTAATCAGGTGTCTTTGTTCTTTTTCGTAAAAGGCATAATTCTGGATAATCTTTTTGAATTATGACTTCAGTCGTTTCTGGATTCAAATCAAACTTAGAGGGATAATAAACCAGTTGTTCTAGCATTTGAATTAATGAATTGATAGAAGTCATGTAGTTCTCTTTTATTTATAAATAGTGTGTTATGATATTTTGTTTTAAATAAATAATCAACTGTTTAATCAATTTCATTAATTAAATTTTGTTTCTATTCTTTTCTAAAAATAGATCTTTCCAATGATAGTGATCTAAAAGACCTTCAGTATTTTTTTCTAAGATATGATGTGCTAGATAAAGGGCTTCTATGCTGGCAAGACCTCTTTCAGGATCTAGGCAGTCGGATTGTTTACGAGGGTAAGCCGTTCTAAAATCTCCAGGGAGACTTCGCGGGATGAGCTTTATTTGAGAGTGTACAAATTTTTCCATTGCAGCTGCATAACGCCATGTACCGTCGATCAAAAAAAGATTGTACTCTTTATCTTCTTTCGAAAGAGGAGGACCGTCTAGAGTGAGTAGGATCGTATTCTGCAGCTCTGGCAGGGGAGAGCTAGGGTAGGTAAGGAAGAGCAGATCGTTTCTAGACTCGAGGCCGCGTAAACTACATTTTTTAAGATTCTCTTTTCTGTGACGTAAAATAATTGTAGGAGTAAATGAAAACATTTTTTATATGAACAGATAAAGGCAAGTTAAGGAAAACATTTTACTTGCAAAAGGAAATATGTTGCAAAAACTTTCTCGGCTTATTTTCGCAGGGGTATTACTAGGTGGACAGGTCTTTGCCATGCCTAATTTTGTGGATATCGCAGAAGAGGTATGGAGACGTCAGGTAGGAATCTCTTTTGTAGATGAACAAGCTGTGATGCTAAAACTGGCACATGAGACTCATAAATATGCTTTTGTTGCCTGTTTAGGACAGTCTTGGTGCCCATGGTCAAAAAAGTTTTCTGAAGAGGTTCTTCAGAAGAAAGAATTCTTAGAAGGAATCGAACAATTTGCAGTTTTAGGATTTGTTGATGTTCCCGAAAGCTATGAAGAAAATGTAGGAGAGAAGACAGAGGAAATTGTTCGAAAATATGAGTTAAAAGAGCTTCCCACTTTTTTTCTCCTTGATCCTGAGGGGGAAGTAGTTGCCAAGTTTGGATATCTTCCTCTTTCTGCGAAAGAATTAGTAATTCATATCGGTAAGATGATCTCCGATTATGAAGAAATCAAACAATTTCTGACTAACCCCATTGGAGAGATTTCAGGAAAAGAACTTGAAAATCTCTATCTAAAAGCAAAAGCCCTTGGATGTGAAAAGAAAGTGGGAGAGATTTTCCAATTGGGGCTTGCAAAAGAAGAAGGAGTTTTTTTTCTTGTCGAGAAATATTCTAAACTACTGGAAAACGAAAAAAAACTTACAAGCGATACGAAAACCCTAAAAAGAAAAATACTTGCTAAAGATCCTCACAATATACAAGGATCGATATTGCAGTTGGCTCAGATTGAATTTGAAATGCTTCGGCACAATCTAAAGAAAAGAAATGATACAAAAAAAGTGATTGCACCATTACTAGAATATGTCCGAGGAATTGGCAAAAATGACAAAGTAAATCTTTGGCATGTGGAGTTGATGATAGCTCAGTATCTTTTTGGTAAAGATGCGAAACAAGAAGCTCTTTTGCATGCTCTCGCATCCTATGAAGCTGCGCCACAAGAGAAGAAAAATGAAATTATAGATGTTGTCTCCTATATTCGCTCGGATCTTCCCGAAGATTTCACTCTAGGGTTTGCCAAGAAGTAACTTTTAGCAAATGTTTTGGAATTTCAAAAAGAAATCTAGATGGGGTGCTTGTACTGTCTTTTCCCATTCTTTTGCGCAGTCTTGACATGCTTAAGGTGAGATGCTTTTTTGCTCTTGTCATGGCCACGTACATAAGGCGCCTTTCTTCTTCGAGACCATTTTCTGAAATGCTTTTTTCATGCGGGATAATATGGTCCTCTAAACCAATTAGGAAGCAGGCTGTAAATTCAAGCCCTTTTGCGC
>DAIEPN010000225.1 GCA_027348355.1 Chlamydiota bacterium
CCAATGAAATATCCTTTTGCTAAAGCTCTCATGAGCACAACAAAGCCTTTTCTTAGTTCACTTCAAGAGAGTTTTGATGAAAAAAACCTAGGAAAAGCGTCTGGTATTTTGCTGGGCATGATTTTAATATCTCCTATATTACTTCCTGTTAATCTTGTATTGGCCGTACCAGCATATACTATAGACTTTCCACGAATGGCTAACGAAGATAAAGAAATGAAAGAAAACGAAGCATTACTTCGATTATTTGGAGAGCATGTAAAGAAATTAAAGCTTGCTTCTCAAAATTGCTTTAACTGGGCGCGCTGTAAGCTTGCCACAATTGATATACAAGTAGGAGAACGCTCTTCTGAATGGTTTACTCCTATTCCTACCTCTTATTTTTCCGATAAGAGTGGGACTTTCCAAGATGTCAAAAACTAGCATATGGTTTTTTATGTGGTTACTTTGATTTTCAAGTAAGCAATGACAATAGGTCACATCACCAGATGAAGGAAGTTAGAAATGAAAAAAAGTTGGCATCGTGTTATCTTAATCGCATTTGTTTCTGCAGGTTTCTTTTGTTTTAAGAATTCAGAGTTTAAACCTTATCCCATTTCGGAATATGTGATAGAAAGGCAAGCCTATTCGCTTGCTTATGATGGGCAGCGCAAACAAGCTAAATGGGTCTACGAGCATTTAACGGAAAGAAATCTAGAAAAAAATGCCGATCGAGCAAAAATGGATTTCAAGACGGATCCAGACCTTCCAAAATTGCTACAGTCTACAAAAGGGGATTACTACAAATCGGGCTTTGATAGGGGACATCTATGTCCTGCTGCGGATGCTAACTTTGACGAGCAAGCTCTCAAGGAAACATTCTATCTTTCTAATATAAGCCCTCAAATACCCAAATTTAACAGAGCAGTTTGGGGAAAATTAGAGAGAAAATCGAGATTTGATCTAAGAAGTCGCTCTGCTGCGTTTTTTTCTACTTTTTCATAGATGGCTGTGAATTCAGCCTGTTCTTCTTGAGATTGAATTTTTCCTGAAAAACCAGGATCTTTGGCTCTACGCAGCTTAACGTAGTCCAAATAGGAATACCCAATGTTATAAGAGCAGCCTACTAGGGTGGTTATCATAGCATCCCTTATTCAATAGTAATCGAAGCATCATAGATGGCTTTGCTAGAGAAGACTTTCGAAGAATTAGCTATAAAATCCTCACATGACCTTTGAAGAGGTATGAAAACGCGATATACTTCGAAGAGATCCTCTCTCTTTACGAGATTTTTGGTTATTAACTCTGTAAGAGAAATGTCCACCCTCTCTTCTTGGAGTAAATGATGAGTTACCATACTAGTACGAGTTAAAATGCCTAGTAGGTTCTGTAGATTTTTCGAGTTATCTCTATTTAAAACCTGCTGGGTTTCAAGGGCCTTTATAATTTCAAATGCGTTTTTCTCGTTTACTCCATAGTACAGCCCAAGTGTATGTATCACATTCAGTAAGGGCTGATACAAGTCTTTATTTAGCGAATATTGGATTAAATTGACTTTTTTTAGGTGTATCAGTGCTTGAAATTTCATATCGTGTTCTCGAAGTGAATTTAGGGCTCTCTCTTCTCTCAATTTTTTACCAAAAAATCTTTTATATTCTAAAGATGCTTGGGTAGCTCTTTGATATTTTTCATGGACGGAAGAGTCCCCAGAAGCTAGAGAAGAAACCAAGAGGTCTTCCCTATCTTTTCTAGAAGGAGTTTTTTCAAAATCGGTTCTAGTTTGTATAGATGCGATACTCTCAGGTGTAACTACCATTTCAAAGCTATCGAAGGCTGTGTCAAACCGAAATCCTGCTTTAGTAAAACCAGAAGGGACTGTTGCTCTAGATGAGAGAAGGTCATGCTGCGTCTCCCCCATGTTGACCATTCTTAGTTTCATAAATTCATAAAGACTTTTGAAGAAAGGAGTGGTTTCAGAAGTAAGGTTTTCCACAAAAATTCCAAATGTGATTTTTTCATTGGGCAGCATTTCTGCTCTAGCTAGAGATCCAAAACTTACTACAGCAAAACGGCTAGAAGCTGTCTTATCTATCATTTTTGAGCAGTGCTGGACAAGTTTAGAAAATAGCTGCTGGAGCTCTTGATTCATTTTCTTTTGCGCTTCAGCAGGGGATTGCGTTGCAAGGGCTTGTTCAGCAATAATTCGAATAGCTGCTAGCTCATCTCGAAATTTCTGAAGATAATCTTTAAAATCAGGGGAGGTCTTAAGCTTAAATCTTTCTAAGATAAACTCTCCTTCAATTCTCTCTAATTTTTTAACAATCAACCTTTGGTATTGTTCCGGTAGTCCATAGCTATTAGCTAAGACAAAAACACTATTTAATGCATGAGCTGCTTCTAGATAGTTTTTGTCCTGGAGAAATAGGTCGCCTAGTTTTTCAAGACAGAGTACTTGGTTAACATGTTCTTGGTTTTGATACGCCAGGACAAATCTTGCTACACATTGTTCATGAGTTGGTGGCGATGTAAATAATGCTTCTTGAGATCCGTCAAATTGAGGATCAATCAGTAGTCTGGCCACATCATCTTGTCCAAAACGTATAGCTAAGTCTAAGGGTGTTTCTCCGTTAATATTGGTTTCAATTTGACTCGCTCCGCTTAGAAGGAGAAGCTTAGCGCTTTCTAGATGACCGTGCTTTGCAGCCCAGTGGAGGGGAGTATAATTAAAAGCCATTTTTTGAATTCTGTTATAATTCTTTGCATTTACATTTGCTCCATGAGACAAAAACCAAGCCACCACTTGAGGCTTTGGATTTTCCCATACAGATTTATGCAAAGGCGTTTTTCCATCATCGTCAGGTATGTTGATATGATTTTGGCATTCCGCATATAGGGTGTCCAGTACGCTGATTCGACCATAGGCAGCTGCAGTATGAAAAAGAGTATCCCCGGCAGTTGTGATCGTATCTGTTCTAGCGTTATTTTGGAGCAGAAAATC
>DAIEPN010000001.1 GCA_027348355.1 Chlamydiota bacterium
CAAAGAAGCTACTATATTTGCTCCTGAAGCAAGTACAGTAGTTGTAAAACTATTCAGAGCCGGGAGTCTTTTATTAATCTCATTTCTGAGTACTGCATCAACAAGGCATCCAACAGCGCCCATGATACCATAGCGAAACGCATGTGAAGAATTACCTCCTGTAATTGTACTTAGGGCTGCAGCTGTAGCAGACGACAACATATAACTTTCTAGCATTGATTTAGGCATCTCAGGAGGAAGTTTATCATAGTCTGGATAATATTTTTTTGCTTGCTCAGAAAAAACTGTGCGTGCTTGTTCATATCTCTGTGTAGCTTGACTTAGTAATGCGCTTACGTTGTTCACTTGATCCTCCTTAGATTTTTCAAATGTTAAAATTTTGCAAAGAAATCCAGATAGTAAAAGCTTAAGAATATTGATGCAACTTGAATATTAAAATTAAAAATCAGCGCATTCATTCACAATCTTATCAGATCGATAAACCATAAAAATTGGAATTTATTACAAAAAGCTACACAATAGGTGGAAATAAATTTGGGTGATTTATGCAAATGAAGACTGTGATTCTAGATGCTTTTGGTGATGTAAACAATTTTCATCTAAAAGAAATCCCTATCCCCTCTCCAAAACAAAATGAAGTGAGAATTCGTATTAAAGCAGCTTCCTTCAATCCGGTTGATTGTAAAATTCGAACAGGAAGTTACGCTGACAAGTGTCCTCTTATCATGGGGGCAGACTGTAGCGGGATCATTGATGAGGTAGGACCTGATGTTACGCAATTTACTACTGGAGATGAAGTTTATGGCATGCCTTTTGGTCAGTGCTCAAATGGAAGCTACGCAGAGTATTTATGTATTCCTATCCAGTTTATTGCAAAAAAACCAAAACACCTTTCTTTTGAAGAAGCAAGCTCCTTCCCCTTAGTCTCTCTCACAGCTTACCGAGCTATGATTGCAACACATGCTTTAGAAAAAAAAGGTCCTATTTTTATTGCAGGAGCTGGTGGAGGAGTAGGCTCTATCGCTGTGCAACTTGCGAAACATTTTCATGGCGGCCCCATCTATACAATTGCAGGAAGTGAAGAGTCGGCTGATTTCCTTATGAAAACACTAAAGTGTAAAAGAGATCATATCGTGCTCTATAAAGGTTTGACCCTGGAAGATCTACAAAACAAAATTCTTTCGGCTACTGATGGAAATTTATTTGGAGCCTGTTTTGATTTTGTAGGAAAAGAAATGAAACAGCTCTGTATTGCCCTTGCAGCGCACAGCGGACACGTAGCTTCTATTCTTCCAGAAGATCCAAGCTCTGGAACACCTGCTTGGATACAAGCAGGCGGTCTTTGCTTTAGAAAAAATCTATCGTTCCATTCTATTTCAGTTGGAGCAGAATCTTTTTCTGGAAACGCCTCAACCTGGAAAATTTATCAAGATCACTTATCTGCAATCACAAAACTTCTAGATGAGAAAATTTTGCATCCACCTGTCTTGAATAATATCGGAAACTTGAGTGTAGAGACAGTACAAGAGGCTCATCGCCTTTTAGAATCAGGAAGAGTAAAAGGCAAGCTTGTAATGCAAGTACCTTAATCTATTTGTCTATTTCAATTTCTCTATTAGAAGTAAACTTTTTTGGAGGTTACCACCTCTTCCCAAAATTCGATAACAAAACTAATTGATTAAATCAAGGAGAGGACTTTGTTTTAAGAATGAAATTTATTCGGTCATTTGGGCTTCAAGTACAATTTCGTGCCATTTTGACCGAAACAGCTCTTCGCTTATGATAGTTGAAGGATAATCCTTTGCTCCAGTGTAAAGAAGCCCTTGAAATTGGATAGACTTTCCTAGTTTTTCTAAAGCCTCTTCTACACTTATTAGGTTCTCCTCGCGATCATCAATAAAAATCACTTTACTAGGATAAAAGCCTGTTTTCTCGAAAAAGGCGACAAGGACATCCCCCTTCGAAACTTTTGGCCCGTTTGCAAAGAGGATCCCGTTAACATAGAGTGAGTAATTTCCACGAAATGATGGAAGATGAGAAAAAACAATCTGTTTTTTATAAGGTGCGCTTGTAGAAAAATCTATGCCAAGGCGGGACAAACGATCAACTTTCCAAGATTCTAGATTTGCAATACCTGGAAATGAGCCTGTTAAATTTGCAGTGAGGGCAATTGTCGGGATCTTGCTCTCAGATAGCTGCTCAAGATATTTTGGTGTTTTAGCATCGACAAGAACAGACTCTGATTTCGTAGTCATAAGGGTAAGGGATATTTCTTTCTTTTTAGAAGGTAGCTCCTGCATAACTTTTTTAGCCACCTGTCTATGAAGCATCATATTCGCCATTTGAAAAGCGGGATCTTCTGTCTGAACTAGCACCATATCGATATCAAATACACCAAGTGTATTGGAGTCTGCTTCTGTAAAATAAGAAAACACCTCTTCCATTGTACTTACTTGCGTGATCTGCGCATGACTTGTAAAAATGAGTGTAGACATAGTTATGATGAGCGTTCCTAAAAACTTCATAGATTATCACGTTCTTACTAATTTACTTTCCGAGTCCATCCGAATTCATGTAGCTCCACGAATAAGT
>DAIEPN010000009.1 GCA_027348355.1 Chlamydiota bacterium
AACATCCGCCTGCATCCCCAATTTTTTTAACTGCTCAATTTCAGCAGGTCTTTGCAAATCGCAAGCTGCAAGTAAAGGCTTCTTATTATATCCTTTTCTCTTCAAAAGAGCAGCGAGTTTCGCGCAGTGTGTCGTCTTTCCCGATCCTTGCAATCCACAGAGTAAAATAACCGACGGGCTACCATGGAGTTGCAAGACTGATTCTTCAAAGCCCATAAGAGCTACAAGCTCGTCATGAACGATTTTAGTAAATTGTTGCGAGGGAGTTACCGAAGAGAGGACTTTCTCGCCTAGAACCTTTTCTTTCACTCTCTTAACGAAATTACTTGCTACTGAGTAGTTTACGTCAGCTTCCAAAAGAGCCAAGCGGACATCGCGAACCGCATCCGTCAGATTGTCTTCTGTCAGCGTCTTTTTACCTGCTAAACTAGCAAATAAATTCGTAAATTTCTCTGTAATAACACCAAGCATAGCTTCTCAAGTTCGAACTCTTAAGATCGAAGATAGGATAAACCAGGAAGTCATTCAATTTCAAGGAAAAAGAATCTATTATGCCCTGACCAATCTTTTTCAACCACTTTCGTTTTCCAAAATGGGGATGAAAAAATTTCTATGATAGATTTCCCCTGATCTTTTCCTATTTCAAAAAATATTTTTGCACCTGGTTTTATATATTCAGGAAGCTCTTTAGCAAGCCTTTCATAATACTCCAACCCTGATACACCCCCAACTAGGGCCATTCGGGGCTCAAAATCTTTAACTTCCTTTTCTAAGAGCTCATATTCACCCAGAGTGATATAAGGAGGATTGCAAAAAATAAAGTCTGCTTTCTTGCCTGAAAAAGGTTTGAGAAGATCCCCTTCCAAAATTTCCACCTCTACCCCGTTTTCTTCAGCATTTTTTTTTGCAATTTGCAGAGCTTTTGAAGAATAGTCCGAAAGAGAGACTCGCAAAGCAGGGAATTTCTTTTTTAGCGCGATTCCAAGGCACCCTGACCCAGAACATATATCCCACGCAACTTTATCTGTAAGATCGAATTTTTCTAAAAATTGGCACGCCTTATATAAAAGAATTTCCGTCTCTTGTCTTGGAATAAGCACATCAGAGGAGATTTGAAGTCTGCATCCAAAAAACTCAACAGATCCTAAAATGTATTGGAGCGGCTCTCCTTTGGCCCGCCTTTTCATCAAGACGCGAATTTTTTCGAGTTCGCTCTCTTGCATTGGTCGATCAAATTCCAGATAAAGGTCTATCCGCTTTTTTCCAAGAACAGCCGCAATAATTTCCTCGGCATCTCTTCTCGCCCGAGAGATTTTTTGATCATCTAAGTATTTAGTAGAGAGTTTTAGAATTTCTCCAAGAGCTTTCATAGGTATTATGATGTGCCTACAAGCTTCTGTTGATAGAAATGAGCAACAAGAGATTGTGTCATCTCTTCTAATTCCCCTTCCATAAATTGATCTAATTTATAAAGGGTTAAATTAATACGATGGTCTGTCACTCGATTTTGCGGAAAATTATATGTACGGATCCTTTCCGAACGATCGCCAGAACCTACCTGAGAAGATCTCAAATTAGCGATTTCTTCTTGCTGCTTACGGATTTTTTCTTCAGAAATCTTAGCAACGAGAAGTCTCATTGCCTTATCTTTGTTCTTGTGCTGGCTACGCTCTTCTTGACAGTAGACAACTGTACCCGTTGGAATGTGGGTAATTCGAACAGCAGAGTCTGTAGTGTTAACGTGCTGGCCACCGGCTCCCGAAGCTCGATATGTATCAATTTTAAGGTCTCTTTCATCTAACACGACCTTTTCACTTTCATCAGGCTCGAGGAGGACAGCTACCGTAATTGCTGATGTGTGAACACGCCCTTGCGTTTCTGTATCCGGAACTCTTTGAACACGGTGCGTTCCAGCCTCATATTGCATGAGCCTGTAAACATTAGGACCCGTAAGACCCATTACGTATTCACGAAAACCACCGAGCTCTGATTCAGCGCAGGATAAAAGTTCGTACTTCCATCCCTTTTTGTCTGCATAGCATTTGTACATACGAACGCAGTCACCGACAAAAATAGCAGCCTCATCGCCGCCTGTGCCTGCGCGAAGCTCCAAAATCATTCCCCTACTATCTCTCGGATCTGGAGGAACTAAAAGAGTTTCTAGTGCTTTTTGAGTAGTTTGAAGATCTCCCTCTAACTGAGAAATATC
>DAIEPN010000022.1 GCA_027348355.1 Chlamydiota bacterium
AATAACGGCAGAACGGCTACAAAAAACAATGTCATCATCTTTGTGCGTCCGCACATTATTAAATCCTACGATGATTACAAGAAAGTTACCGAACATCAAGAAAATCTCTACAAGGATCAGTATCCTTCTAAAAACATGAAAGAGAGTATTGATAGAGGTATTGATATGCTAAAGACTTATATAGATGAATAACTTTCGAATTCTTGTTTTTCTTTGTTTGACATCTATTCTAGTTGTTTCTTGCAGATCTTCTCATGAAAAGATCGAGCCAGAGGTGCAATATGTCATGCATGATAACTATTTAAAAACTCTTCCCTCACCTTTTACTCCTCTATCACCGGCAGAGAGCGAGGAAGGGTGGGGAAAAGAATATCAAATCGGTCTTGCGTTTGGAAAGCAAGTTGATCTATACCAAGCGATCACAGCTTTTAAACGCGCTGAAATTCTGGTCCCCTCCAATGAAAAGGAGCGAAAGCTTGAAATCCAGTACTATATTCTATTCTCGTATTACATCGGAGAGAAGTACCAAGATGTTGTCTACGTTTTCGACCATAGTGGTCTTCGCTATGTAGATACACATTTCGCAGCTTTTAGAGATCTTCTTCTAATTATGTATGATTCATATCAAAAGTTAGGGCTGGACTCCAAAGCACAATCAATACGTAATGCGCTTTTGCAGTATTATCCAGAAGATGCAAAAAAGCTCACAATCTCTTCTGCTTTGTTTAAAGGAGATGTAGAAGAGGGGAGAGAGCTTGCGGAAGAATATCCAGAGGAAAAATATTTACATGATATCCTGGTAGCTTACGACAAGGAAAAAAAATCAATTGGGAAAGCTCAAGCGTTCAATGCCCTTCTTCCCGGTGCTGGATATTTGTATTTAGGACAAAAACAATCGGCGATCACAGCTTTCTTGCTTAATGGGTTATTTATTACAGCTGCTTACGAATTCTTCCACCATGGTAACACGGCAGGAGGTATTATTTTCACAAGTTTTGAAGCAGGGTGGTATTTTGGTGGAATTTATGGAGCCGCAGAATCCGGTAAGCTTTATAATGAAAGGGTCTATGAAAAGATCACAAGCCCTGTAATGCAAAAAGAAAAACTTTTTCCTGTATTTATGATTCAATATGCATTTTAGAAATGTCTTCATTTTTTTGCTGTTTTTCACAACTCCTCTGTTTGCAAGACCGGGGTTTCATGGACCTTGGGGCAAAGACACTGATCTAGAAGTTCCAAATCGCGAAACCAATCCCACTCCTAACTATTCCCTTTTTGTTAAAGCTTTTGAAAAAATCTATTTGTTTCATCAGAATATCATTTCCCCTGTCGACGGGCCAAGAAGTCACTTTCGACCTACTAGTTCGCGCTATATGCTACTTGCTATGCGCAAACACGGATTTGTAAAAGGTTATCTTATGGGATGTGATAGACTTCTTCGAGAGAATGGTGGCGAGTGGGTCTATCGCACGAAAGAGATCAATGGCAAAGTCTATCAGTGGGATCCACCTTAAGAGTTGTCTTTTTCTGAAACATTTCTCAATATAGAAGCTTCCATAATTAAGAGCCTTTATGCTTGCACTAATTTTCAATGACCACAAGTCGTTTAAAATCAACTTGTTTTATTGTTAAATAATTGTCTATTGGCTTAGATGTTATTAATATCAGTATCATATATTCTTGAGAAATGTAAAATAGCTTCTAACTTTATTGAAAAAAATAAACTAAATGAGGTATTTGTGATCGATAGTTTTGGAATTACATCTGATTCAACTTATATGATTGCGACAGGTGAGAGGGATAAAGAGAGACTTACAATCCTCAATGAAATTTATAACTCGTTCTCTCTTCGGTTTTTTAAAAATTGTAATATTCAAAAAGGGGTGAGGGTTTTAGAGCTGGGCTGTGGTATTGGCATCGCGAGTCAAATGTATGCTTCAGAAGTAGGAAAAGAAGGCTTTGTACTTGCAACCGATATCAGTGAACAGCAACTTCAGGTAGCACGAACATTGCTACCAAAAGAAGGCATTTCCAACCTAGAGTTTAGGCGGCTTTCGGCGTTTGAAATTGATGGGCTGAATGAGCAATTTGATGTGGTTTGTACGCGATTTTTGCTAGTACATCTTCAAGATCCTGAAAAAGTAATCCAAAAGGTGAAAAAAATTATAAAGCCTGGTGGTAAGTTGATTATAGAAGATATTACTGCAAACCATACCTTTTTTTGTTCTCCTCATACAGAAGGAATGGACATCTTACGTCATATAGATAAGCTTCAATGCGAAGTTCAACAATCCAATGATGAATATTTTGCCTTCCTTCCTACTCTTCTTGAGAAAGAAGGGTTTACAATTCTTTCGACGCAAAAAGTTCACCCTAAACTTGATAATCCTAGAAAGAGAAAATCGATCCTTTTTCATCTTTCTTCGCTAAAAGAGGCTCTTTTAGGCACTGGTAAAATAATGGAAAAAGAATACAATCACATGTTTCAAAAAGTCCTTGAACTTGAGCAAAACTCTTCTATAGAAATCTTCTATTATGAATTTGGTCAACTCTGTGCTACGGTTTAGCCAAATCAATAACTCTTACGCAATTCTTTGAATATTGAAAAGGGTCTTTGTTTTTTTTTCTGAGGGACTGATCAAACTAGATGTGACTTTTTTCAGAATTGTGTCAGCGCCTCTTTGTGGCGACACTGAGAGGTTTTCTGAGATGATGGAGGAGAATACACCTGGGTTTAGCGCATCTGCCGAATACATGATGAGGGTATCGCCTATCTCCCAATTATCCGTCGTTTCAAAAAAATCAACATTGTTATGCTCTCCCAAAACAGGATTTTGTGAATTTAAAATACGGATTTCCTGACTTTCTTGATGAGCTAGGAAAAGTGTTCCCATTCCACAAGAGATATAAGAAAGGCGATTATTCCAAGAATCTAGAAGAAGTAGTGCCAAACGAAAGCGTTGTTTCATAGGATCTTTGAATAAGGTTTGATTGATTTTTTGAATCAAATCCAAGCAAGAGATCCCAGAGGTAGGAGGAGTGGTTTCAAAAAGTGTGCGGATGATCCCTCGAAGGACCGCACCATAAAAGCCACCATCTACATCAGATGAGGTGCTTTCAAAAAAGATAAATCCATATGTTGTATTCGAAAAAGAAAATAGGTCGTAGTAGGAGCCAAATTCTTGGCCTGATTTAATCTTTGCAATTCCAATTTCTAAAGGGGGCCACTCTGGAGCGCAAGCAGGAGTAAGAATTTGTTCTGTTTTTTGTACAAGCTCTAGAAGCTCTTTCCACTGATCGCTTCCCGGTTTGTCCTTATCTATAGCTCCAGATCTAAGATAATTGGTAATATCTGCAATGACATCGACGATATCGTGATATCTAGCTTCTTGAGAAAGCGCTATTGTTTTTTCTACAATTTTTCTGAGCTGTTTTGGCAGTAAAGATAAGTGTACGACACCATAACTGAGCTTTCCAATGATGAGCTCATAGGTAATAATGCCCAATGAGTAGATATCGGAAGAATAAGAGACTTTTTGTGGATTTTCTTTTTGTTCAGGACTCATGTAATCAGGTGTGCCTAAAATCCCAAACTCTTCATGAGGTCTTGTTTTTTCTGTTTCCTCATGCAGCTGCGCTATGCCAAAATCGATGACTTTCACTTGTCCGTTTTCTGTGATGATAATATTTTCTGGTTTGAGGTCTCTATGAACAACTCCATGCGTATGTAGATGAAAAAGGGCATACGATACCTGTAAAACAATATCAAGAGACCTTCGAAGAGAAAGAGATTGTTGGATAATAAATTGTCTAAGAGAAATTCCTTGGATAAACTCCATAGCAATGTAGAGCCCGCCTTCCCATCTACCCTGTCCAAAGAGTTTGACAATGTTAGGATGATCTGTAAGGCCGATGATTTCTGCTTCTTGAATGAACTGATTTACCATCTCTTGATGATCGATGAATTGAGGGGAGAGAACTTTGATGGCTAGGGTCTGTTTCGTCTCCGGATGAATGCCAAGGTATAGAAGGCTCATGCTCCCTTTAGAGAGTAAGCCTTCAATTTTATAAGGGCCGACCATTTCGGGCAAAGTTATACCCTTTTCGAAAGAAGTTGCTTCGGGTAGGGTGCTTTGTTTGTAAAAAGGGTCTGCTGTCATTCTCTTTTACTTTCCTATTTCCAAGATTTTAACTCCGAGGACTTCACCAAGCTTTACAAGTTCCCCACTTGCAATTCTTTTTCCTTGCAATGTGATATGAACCCCATCTTCAGGTTTAATCGGTAGTTCGAGAAGATTTCCAGGTTGGAGCTGCAGTAGCTTTTCTATAGTCATGGAAATGGTTCCAATCTCCACATGAAGAGCTAAAGGCACTTTTTCTGAAGAAATCATAGTTTCAATCTTTTTTTCATGTGCACTATGCGAGGATTCAGAAGATTCCTCTTTAGGTGTGATTTCATCAGAATCCATGGGTTCTTCTGCATCAAAGGATTCTGGGTATTCTGGGTTTTCTTCATTTATCATAGAAATTTCCTCTTCGTAATATACAGCATAATCGATAATTTTTATGTTGTCATCTTTGTATCTTGCTTGAAATAGGGGCATGTTCCCAACAGATAATGAGATGTGTCCTTTGTGACTTTCTGGATCAAAAGAACATCGATCGAGAAGAATAAAATCACCAAGAGCCAGTTTTTTTACCTCTTCCACAGAAAGTGTTGTTACCCCGATTTCAGCATGGACGGGGATTTGAATGTTTTGGATTAGCTCATTATCAAGAAGGGGGGTTCTTCTTTTTGAGAAATGGTTTTTAAAACTTTGATGAAAAGCTGCCGAACAAAGAATCTTTCCAAAAATTTCTTCTTTTTCCATGACAATCTTGATATCGATTGTAAAACCATCCTCCTTTAAGGAGAACCCTTGAGAGGATAATCTGGGCGAAACGGTTTCAAAGATTTTATGTTCATCGATTTTTTGAAGAAGTTCTAGTAGCAAAAATTGATAGAAGCCCTCTTGCAGAGTTTTGTGGGAAGAAGATAAGCTTTTTTCTCCGGATGTAGAGATTCGTAAGATTTTTTGTACATCTTCAGACGAAATTGCAAAGTAGCAGACCTCTTGAATAGGTGGTACCTCAAGAGATACAACGACAGGGGATGTTCCAAGTCCTGCAAAAAATTCCTCTTTTCGTTTCCATGATGTACCCTCTAAAGAAATTTGGCATTTTTCAATTTCTAAAAGAGATTGTAGCTCTTTTGCTAGAGCATCGTAGTGAAAGCTTGGGGCATATCCCCACAAAGGGATGTCCTGCAACTTTTCAATCGCTGTTTCTACTGACTTGATCCAATAGTAAGGAGTTGTTGTCATTTTTGCTTTTTACCTTGTTGATCTTGATCCCATGTTCCGGAAGGTTCTTCTTTCCTATGAAGAACAGGTCCTTCAGTTCTAGTTAAATTAGCTTCTAAGCGATTTACTTTGAAATCATAATTTCCTGTATTAAAAGCAGTGTTAATCATAGGAATTTTAGCTTCGAAAGCTTGCACCGCTTGAGGGTTTCCTACAAATTGTATATTAAACGATTTAGGAGCGCTGCTAAATTCCTGAATCGTAATTTGACAGCCATTAAAAATGGAAGAGGCAAATTGAGGCCCTGTCAGATGAATTGTGGTTTCTGTCATTCCTGAACTTTTTAAAACAGTCATCACACCCACCATCCTCTCAAACATATCGAGCATTTGGGCTGAGAAGTTCGCATAGGCTTTTGTAGCTTTCGGCTCAGCTGTTTGTAAGGATGAGGAAGAGGATAAAGAAGAAAGGGTTGTTTCAAAAGAAACAGTTTTTTCTTTTATCTTCACACGTTCTGGTATTGCAGCCTCCTTTGGGAGGCCAGTTGCAATTGTGGGCTTTTCTACTTTTTCTTCTACAGGAGCTGGAGTTTCTTTAGCTGCAGGCACCTCTCTTATTTGTGAACCTAGGTTTACAGAAGGCGCTTGGGGGCTTTGCGTGATGCTTTCAATAGGCTTTTGTTCAGACGGAATAGATAGAGGTGGTTTTTCTTCTATTTTTTCTTTCCCTTCTACCTTTTTAGGTAGTGGTTTTTCTATCTGAGGAGCTTCTTTTTCTGAAACATGAGGAGCTTCTCCTTGTAATTCTCTAGAAGGGGGAGAAACACCTTGTGTTTTTGTAGAGAAAGAAAGAGCGATTTCCGTTTCGCTCTTTTGTTTTTTAGAAGCTTTATCACTTTTTTGTGTTTCCTCTGCTTTTTTTTCTTCTTCTGCTTCTTGAGGTTTTTTTCGTTTACTTTGCTCTTCGGGATCAGTTTCTCTGACTTTGTCTTTGCGCATGTGCTCTTGAAACCTGTCAGGGCTAGAAGATTCTTTTCTTTCAGGAGGAGGTGGTGTGGGATTGACTCCAACTTTAGGTACTTCTGGCATAACTGTCCAAAGTTTTTTACGATAATTTTTTTTATAGAGGTTTTGCTATGTTATTGCAATAACATTATGCAGGTTGCAACCTACCTAAGGTTTAAGATAGGAAAAAGTCGCGGAACTTAAATCTTACCTGTTCCGCGACGATGGGGAGTTGCTTACGCAAAAGATGTATTTGCTGCAAGAGCTCTTCTTTTAGCAAGGTTTGCTAAAAAAGTGGAAACTGCAAGAGCTAGAACAAACCAGGACCAGCGCACAGATTTTCCTATTCCCCAGCTAGAGAATTCTTGTGTTACGTTTTCAACTAATATGATAGCTAAGATCGCAGGTGCGATATACTGAAGGCAAAGCACATAGAAATCGTACTTTTTGCTAGAAGACCAAAATAAAGGTGCAAGAACACCTCTTTTTGCAGGTCTAAAGGCAAGTAATAGAGCAAGGCCTCCGAGCAGCATATTTGTTCCGAGGACCATTGGAACTAAAGCGTCAAGAATGTGAGAGGAATTTCCCATACAGAAGAGTAAAGAAAGTATAAGCAATGCTGCTAAGGTTAAGGTCACGGCTCTTTTTCGTGAAGTTTGAAATTCAACTTCTACATTTCCAACAATGCTTTCTACAATGGAAAAAACTCCTGTAATTCCTGCAATAAAAATACAGAAAAAGAAGATCGCTCCAAGAATTGAAGAGAGAGTGGACCCAAAAAATTGCAAGATCTTGGGAAATAAGATAAATCCGATTTCAAAACTTGATTCGGTTGTAAGGATCGAATCAAAAGGGATGTTTTGCGTATAGCTTATATGCGCTAAACATCCGAAGATTGCAAAACCTGCAATAAAAGAGACTAAGAAATCTCCTAAAGCTACATAAAACATCGCCTTGCGGATATTCGCTTTTTTCCCTGTATGACGGGAATACCCTACAATAATTCCTAGGCCTAAAGAAAGACTAAAGAACAGTTGTCCAAATATATCTCTCCAAAGAGCAGGCTCTAAAAGCTTAGAAAAATTTGGTTTCAAATAATAAGACCATCCGTCCATTCCTCCTGGTAAGAAACAGACTGCAATTGCAAACAAGAGTAAAATGATCACAAGAAGTGGCATGAAGATGGAGCAGATGCGTTCAATCCCGCTTCGGATATTCCGAACAAGGACCATCCATGTAGCTCCAACGACAAATAGAGTTGCAAAGAAGATAGGGAAGGAGATTTTGCCAAACTCTGTAATACTTGGAGTGGCTTGTAGAAAAGAGTCTAGAAAAAAAGCTTTTGAATCTACTGGAATTTGACTTGTCATGCTGAAATACGTGTAGGCTACTGAATAACCGGTGAGGACAACGTAAAATCCTCCGATAGAAAGACATGCGATGACAGCAAGCCACCCAAACGCTTTTCCGATCTTTCCCCATGCGATCCCATATGCCGTTACAAGAGGGGATTTCCAATGATGACCGACTATTCCTTCAAGAAGTAGCAGTGGAATCCCAAGCAAAAAAAGAGCAAGTCCGTAAGGAAGAAGAAAAGCGCCGCCTCCGTTTTTATAGACTTGGGCGCTAAAGCTTAAAATGTTTGCAAAACCGACCGCTGATCCAATAAGAGCCCAAATGTAGCCCCATTGATTTTTCCATGTACTATCTTGACTCTGAGACATAAATACCTAATTTTTTTACAAATTTCAAATGAATAACTTATGAGAAGTTATGAAAAACTTTTTTTCACACTTTATAAAACAAAAAATTGAATAGAAAAATATATGAACGTTAGCCCGGAAGGCTAACCAGCAGACACCCTAAAAAAGAAAGAAAGACGAAAACCTTATGTGTCATTTATAAACCATGATTGGAACTAGCAAGTAGTTTATCGTCTTGATACATTTTTAAGAAGAGTTTTTTTGAAATCATAGTAGAGTTTTTTTTAACCTATTCTATTTTTTCTTTTTTTTGGAAGTAGGGTGGTCTTTGAAAGCCGGATGGGTTTTTCTCATGCTATGAATGTTTGAACCGATCTCGTCAGTTTCAATTGTAAGTTTTTGTTCTTCCTGGGCTTTGACCTCTTTTTCCCACTCTTCATGATGCATTTTGATTTTTTCTACATCTTGCTGTTTTTGGAAAAGGTCTTGTCTTGCTTTTTCCACTTGCTTTTCAGCTTCTTCGACGTGCTTTTTTTGCTCTTTTACTTTTTTTTCTTTTTGCAGTAGTTGCTCATCTACAATTTTAAGATATTGCTTCATCTGCTGGATTTTATCGCTTGTGGTTCCTTCATCAAGAGTGTCTCGTAGTTGCTGGAGCTTATCATTTTTATGCTCGAGGACTTTATCTCGCTCTGCTTCGACAGCTAAAAGCTTTTCTTGTTCTTTGATAAGGATTTGCTTTTTTTCAAAAAGAACTTTTTCGGCTTCTTCTAGTCTCTTTTTTTTAATCTGGGCAATTTGTTCTAATGGGTAGGAGGGATTGTTCAAAAGAGTTTCCTCAGGTTAGCGAAATAGCGCGCGCAGCTGCTGGAGCGTTTCTTCAAAAGAGGATTTTTCTGTGATTTGTTGTTTCAAAAATCGATTGACCTTGTCGATATATTTGATCGCAAAGTCCGCATTTTTATCAGAGCCTGGCTTATACTCCCCAATACGGATAAGAAGTTCGTTTTTCTTGTAATTGGCAAGCACTTCACGAAGCTTTCCAATAAGCTGAAGATGCTCTTCACTGATGATGTGAGGCAAAATTCTACTTACGGAAGAAAGAAGATCGATCGCAGGATAGTGATATTGTCTTGCAAGCTCACTTGATAAGATAATATGCCCATCTAAGATAGAGCGTGTTTCATCGGCTACAGGCTCATTCATATCATCACCTGCTACTAAGACTGTATAAAAGGCTGTAATTGAACCTTTATCAGAGTTTCCAGATCTTTCTAAAAGTCTTGGAAGCGTGGAAAATACAGATGGAGTGTAACCAGCACGAGCCGGAGGCTCTCCTGCTGCAAGGCCTACTTCTCGAAGTGCCCTTGCAAAACGGGTCACAGAGTCCATCATCAAGATGACTTTTTTTCCTTGGTCTCTAAAATACTCTGCAATTGCGGTTCCAACGTATGCGGCGTTTAGACGCAGTTGAGAGGCTTGGTCTGAGGTAGAAACAATGACAACAGATCGTTTCATTCCTTCTTCTCCAAGGTCATTTTCAAGGAATTCACGAAGTTCTCTTCCTCTCTCTCCAATCAGTGCAATCACGTTTACATCTGCTTTGGCATAACGGGCGATCATCCCTAAAAGAGTTGATTTTCCTCCGCCGGCTGCTGCAAAAATTCCAATCCTCTGCCCTTCTCCGCATGTGAGAGCACCGTCAATGGCGCGAACCCCTACAGAAATGGGATCTTTCACCATTTTTCTCTTTAGTGGATCTGGAGGAGGATTGATAATGGAATAGGATTCTTCTAAGACAAGAGGACCCTTTTCAGCTTCATCAAGGGGTTTTCCAAGAGCATTGAGAACTCTACCAAGTAGCTGGGGACCCACGCCTATCTGCATTGTCATCCGCATAGGAATAACTTCGGAAGAGGGCCCAACTCCTACCATCTCTCCAAGGGGAGAGAGATAGACTTCATCTTTGGTAAATCCTACAACTTCGGAAAGGAGGGGTTCTCCTTCTCTTTTGATCAGGCAGATCTCTCCCATCTTGACGTGAGGGACAATCGCTTTGATAAGCATGCCCACAATTTCAGTGATTCTTCCATGGACTGTGGTAAGTTCCAACTCTTCTAAGTGATTGATGATATTATCAAAGTTCGATTCCATGGGTTCCCTCACCAAGAGTTGGTGCACTTAGGTTTATAGCTGGATGTTAAATATCTGTTTCATCCCTTCTACCGCTTTACTGAGTAAGACAGAGGAATATTCAATTTGTTGCTGCGCTTTATTGAGCTTTACCTGAATTTCTAAAAAAGACCCTGGGGTCAGTTCTGTACCCGAGCTATTCAAGGTTTTGACTTGATTATAAGCAGACTCCAATTGATTTTGTCCATTACTTACATATGCGATAAATTTATCAATTGGTCCTGGACCGGAAACTTTCACAGGCTCCGGCGGGTTTTCTACTCCGAGCTTAAGATTGACAGACCTCAAGTTCGCATTTGCTTCAGTAAGCTTATTTTGCAAAAGGTATTTTTGCGACTGCTTAAGTTTAAGGTTTGGCGTCTGCAGCTGATTTTTTAAATCATTTGCTGTCTCTTGTGTAGCATTGATTTGAGCCCCTAAAGTTTTATAAGATGGCCCTGAAGTTGGCATGGATTGCTTACCAGGGAGTTCTAAAGGAGAGATGAGGGCCTTTCTTTCTGCAGAGACCTCGCTCGTTTGCGTAGGTTTTTTCATAAACTCTTCAAAAGATTGTGTAGGCTTTTTCTGATCTTCTCCTACAGGAACCAGTGCTTCTGGTTTAGAAGTCGGGGTGACTTTATCTGCAAAAGGATCTGGTTCAATATCTTGGCTCATAAAACATCCTCCGTGAGCTTTTTGGCTCGCTTCAAATTCACTGCAAAAAATTCGAAATTTTTTATTTTTTCTTTTTTGGTTCTTTTTTCATAGGTTTCATTTGTTCAGGAGTAGGTCCTTTTTTTACAAATTTTTCTACGAAATCTAGAGCGTTAACAGCTAAATTTTTTATAATAGGATCTTTTGCTTTGGTTGCAGATTCTTCTAAGTATTTTTCCCCTTTTGAGGTGTCTGTAGGAGAGAGTGCTAAGCTTAAGCCTAAAAAAGTTCTAGCCATGTCATCATTTGGATCTTTACTTAAGACATCTTCAAAAACTTTGGAAGCTTGTTTGAGTTCCAGTTTCAAAAGATGCATATATCCCATACCTATTTTAGGAAGAGAATTTTCAGGACTGAGTAAAGCAGATGCTTTAAATAGTTTGCTTGCAGTATCTTCATCTGCCATATTTGTCGCGATAAAGCCTGCTTCTACAAGTAGTAAGAAATTGTCTTTGTATTTCTGAAGTTGAGCCATTTTTTTATCCTTTGCTGGAAATTTATTTGCACAAAATACACATATTTTTTTCTGTCATTTTATCCACGAGCTTGGTTACTGATCGCAGTTTTAATCATAGAATTAACCTGCATAATCAAATTCGAAATCGAATCCCCGATTTGCGTTACTTGACTCATAGAAAATTGCAAGAGTAAGAATTTACCAGGTGTTGCAGCGGAGATCTGACTTGCTACATCACGCACCTGACTAATAACGATACTCTGACGTTCTTGATACTTTTTGATCAAGGTAATAAATGATAATGGCGCCGCATACTTACCTATGTTATCTGGGGGATAACTCATTTGTATTCTCCTGTTTCTAGTTATTTTTTAGTTTCAATTTTTTTTAATACTTTCTGCAATGCCACGTATCCATTAAGTAAAATTCCGTATTTATCAAAATCTTCTGTGGCTTTTCCCTGGCGCAAGATGTTTTTAATTTCTTGGATTTTTTCATCCACAGATTTTAGGATTACCTTGGCTTTAGAAGGATCTTTCTTAAGTTCAATTTCTAGATCGAACTGAAACGGTGCTTTTGGGCTTTTTTCTAATCCATACATATATATAAAACTCCTATGCTTTTGTTGCTTGTAATTATTGCAGATTGTAGTTAATTCTAAATTTTAATCCATCTTTTTCCAGAAGAATTGAATTTGCTTCAATTTCCGTAATCAACATTCCATCTAAACTATTTCCTTCAGCGAGAATGCGGCCGTTGATCACAACATATCGTTTGGAGTCATCTTGTTTTGAATAGCCTACAACTTGATATTGGGAAGAGAGGTCTATACGCGCTGTATCCTCTGTTACCATGACGATATAGTTTTTTACGCTACGAATACCAGGTATGGCTTTGAGCTGGGCTAGAAATGAGGCGAGCGAGGCCGATTGCTTTTCATCAATTCTTCCTGCAAGGACGACTTCACCATTTGTGATTTGAAACTGTGTGTTGCTAAAGCCTCGTTCAAAAAGCATGCTTTGCACTTGGTTTATGAGGTTAGCTTCAACAACAACTTGATTATCGAGTCTGTCTAAATAAGGAAAGTTGATATTTACATAATCAGTAAGTAATTGTGCTTGCTCAGGAGTTTGCAGATATCCAGTCAAAATGAACCGTCCTGGCATGGGGGCCTGTACAGAAACCCCGATCCAGTTCGGGTTTGTAACTAAAAGAGAATTTATACTTTGCGAAACGTATTCATCAATGACAACGTTATCTTCTATGGAATCTATAAAGGGGAGGGATGCTAAGAGATATTGCACTTCCATTTTATCAACAGGTGTGAGGACGTGCCCTATGAGAAATAATTTGCCAGAGGACTCATTAAAGGAAAACTGGAGGTCCTGGTA
Source organism: Chlamydiota bacterium (assembly GCA_027348355.1). Taxonomy (GTDB): domain Bacteria; phylum Chlamydiota; class Chlamydiia; order Chlamydiales; family Rhabdochlamydiaceae; genus JABEVM01. The sequence continues at coordinate 12,784 of DAIEPN010000022.1, forward strand.
TTTTCCAATGGCCTCTTGGATTTGTTCATCCGGATTTTTTCCTATCATTTCCACTTTTTCACTTTGGAACAAAGAGAAAATTCCAATAAAGAGGATAAAAGCCAAAACAAGCAAGCCTCCACCTAAAAAAAGGTGGCGATAGGGGATGATCATATTCTTCCAGTCGACTGGAACTTTTTCTTCCCTAGAAGGAGTCTCCATTGTTGCTGCCGCAGCTTCCACTCTTTCCGCTTCTTTTTCCTTTATGAAAACAGGAGAAACAATTGTCTCTCTTACTTGCTCTCGGTCTATAACAAGAAAGCTTGTTGTTCCAAGTGCTATTAAATCTTGAGAGGAGAGTCCATATGGATCGGTAATCAGCTGTCCATTGACGATCACACCGTTTCGACTACCAAGATCTTCAATTGTAACTATTTCGTCTTCAGAAACAGTAAGTCTGGCGTGTTGTCTCGATACGCTTAAGTCTTGGAATACAATGTCGCAAGTGTTTGGGTCTTTACCAACGATATAGGAAGAATTTTTTTTCATGGAAAATTCAGCGCCGGAGTTAGGGCCAGCAATGACTTTTAGCATCCATCGTATGTTATTTTCCTGATCGAAAGAAGATTCTTCAATACTTCCTTCTTCATCAGATAGGGCTTCTTCTTTTTCTAAAAGCGGATCGAACTGTGTAAAACGAAAATAGGTATTCCCAATTTGTATGATATCACCCTCCCGAAGTAGAACGGGTTCAGTAATGACTTTTCCGTTTTGCGTAGCGGGATTGACTGCGCTTAAATTTTCAAATAGAAATCCTTCTGGAGTAAGTCTACAAATGACGTGCTTACGGGAGACCATAGGGTCTTCTAATGCTTGATAAGAGATGTCGGGATCCCTACCTAAAATCCATTCCTCTCCCTCTTCAAATCGTATAATAAGTCCTGAAAGAGTGCCTTCTTCTGCGAGTAAAAAACCGGCCATTTATTCAATACCTTTATGAAAATATGCTTTGTTCATTTTGCTTCTGATAACGAATGATTTCTGCTTTCCAATAATCTAGGTAATTTACAAAGTCTTCGATCAGTTCTGTAAATGCCTTATAGTTCATGTCATACGTGAAAGTAGCAGACAGTGTCAAGAATTTCTCTTCAGAATCTAAACTGATTGTAGAGCCTCCTGTTCCCTGTCCTATAAAATTAGCACTCATCAAAACCATGAGAAGATCTTCTCTTTTGTCTGCGGGGAGGAGAATAATTTTTGCGCTAATACGGAAACCGGAGTCCAGTTCCTCAAAAATGAGCTTCGTCTCCGAATCTATCTCAATTATGATAAAGGAGGTTCCTTCCTTTATATAGGGACCTAGTTCGAACTGTTTTGTAAATGTATCTAGGTGCTCTCTAAGCATACCCGCTTCCTTAAACTGTAACAAATATGATGCATCTCTTACTGTAAATAAAATTTTTCAATTAATAATAAAAGGAATTTGTTACATTTCGGATAAAAGAGCCAAAAGGATATGAGCATGTTAAAGGACCATTTTGAAAAATTGCTTCAGATTTTTGTAAAGGGGAGAGAGGAAAAGGATCTAGATCTTAGCGCCCTATTGAAGGAGACGAGCGCTTTTTTTGAAGAAGCGCAAAGAGAGCTCAAAACAGCTTCTCCCGAAGATCAAAAGATCATCTTTGCAATGATAGATGAGATGTACGAAAAGTTGCAAAATGAGAGCAAGCGTATTTCTGAAAAGACGGGTATGACAGAAGAGGAGCTTATGGCTTTCTCTGATAATCCTAAGAATTATACTCCAGATCAATGGAGAGATATCCAAAATACAAAGAAAAAGATGATGCAGATGGGACGTGTAGTAGGGAAGATCCTTAAACCATCTACGCCTAAAGAGAGTGGAGAAAAACCGCTGGAATCTAAAAAGATCGTTCGGAAAGTAAAAAGAAGTGATTGGAAACGCTCCTAAGTATAAGCTACTTAGAAATAATATTTCACAAGATGCTTTTATTTAGCATCTTAGAAAAGGCCTGATTTTTCAAGTAAAGTCAGGCCTTTTTTTTATTTCTAACTCTTTTATTTTAAAACGATTGCATTGTATTTATTCAAATAATTAATTGAAAAAGATGTTTAAATGGTGTATAATTAACATTAAGAACAGTTATTTAATTATAAAATTAATAAAAGGAATATATGGCAGAGTCTATACAAGCGATGCAAGTCAACTTGCAAGATCCTACAGCTCCTACAATGCCTGAAATGCCAACTTTTACAGACCCTTTTGAGGCGATGCTGTGGGTAATCTATGTTCAGATGCCAGCTGCCCTAGATGTCAAGCAATACGGCTTAAGTAGCTTGTCTACTATGCTTACAAGGGTAAGCGAGTATCAGCAGCAACTTACTAAGGCTCAATCTGGTATAAATGAAATGTATGATGTAGTTGGTTGGTCGGATTCCCAAATGATAGAAAAGACCAAAGAAATTGTAGGGGATGTCCAAGCTTTGCGTAATACTGTAGCTGATGAAGATATATTGTCCGACTCTTTGAAAGCCGATGTTCTTAAGTACTTAGATCGCTTTATCTTGGATGTTACCTCCGACCCGTATTA
>DAIEPN010000153.1 GCA_027348355.1 Chlamydiota bacterium
TTGGCAGCGCCGCGCTTTGTGTCTGCGCATACTGTGCAGCAGCAGCTCTCGCTTCTGCCCAAGTAAGTTTTGTTTGAGCATTGTTTTTTAAGCCGATATCGATGGCTTCTGCAAGACTTAAGGGAGTCGGTCCTTCCGGAACTTCGGGTAGTTCACTAACTGGCGCTGCTTGTTTTTTTGCTGCCTCAGGAGGAGTCCAATATCCAGCAGAAGAAAGAGGCGAAACACTCCAGGGGTCTACAAGAGCGTGATTTACATAGCATCCGCTCAACATCCACAAGCAAGAAATTGATAGGGGAATGGAATATTTTTTCAAAACGTACAAATCCTTAGTATAGTCATTTATTACCCTAAAGATTCTTTATTCATATTTTTTGATTTATTTTCCAGATAATATGTAATTGTTGTTTATATTCTCTTTTTCGAGTTTAGATTAAAATAATGTAAATATTTTTTTTAGAAATGAATTGCGTATTGTATTGTAACTAATTGATACTGTTCGTAGAATTTATTGCCTTTGCTAACTTAAGGAGAACAATATGACAACTATAAGCAATCAAGAAAATATGAGAGTAGTAGATCAAGCTCATTTAACTACTTTTATCGATACACAGAAAAATTCACTTTATAGTCTTCAAGGTAGAGTCTCTTGGAGTACTGTGTCCATACTTACAGGGGCTTTAGCCCTCGCGTTTACTTCTCGTATCAGCGGCCTAATTATAGGTTCTCTCATGCGCATGTCTCAAAATGTGGCTGTTTCGCCAAAGGCACTTGATGTGGTTACAAATTACCTTACAGTCAAAAACATTACTCTTGCTGGAAAGGTTTTACTCGGATTTGGCGTCTTTCTTATGAAATGGGAGGCAAGACAGGCCAACAAATCAGCTGAGAAAGCTTTTACTGCTATCAAATCAGAGCTTACTACAAAAAGTAAAGATTATGCAGATCTAGAAAAATTGACTGCATTGTTAAGTTTATTGGAATTGAAAGAAGGTGCAACTGTAGAAGAAATAATGACTATTGTAAAACAAAAAGTAGAAGATGCGAAGGCAAGAACCACAGTAAGAGAATCTCTTATAGCACAACTTCCAAAAGAGACAAAAGGAACTGGAAAAGACGGGGCGATTTTAGATGGGCAAATTATAGAGTTTGTTCAAGAACTTAAAGCTAAGAAAGAAGAGCTTCTGAACTTGCGAAGAGCCGTTCTTGAACCATTAAGAAAGTCGCCAGGATCAACCTTAGGATCGTCTGATGTAAAGGATGAGCAAATCATTTCCACTCTTACAGACTTATGTACTAAACATCAAGCTGTTGTGGATATTTTAGTAGCAGGAGACAAAGCAAAAGAATCAAGTTCAAGAGATTTTGATGCTCGAGTCGCTGCTAAGGATTTAGTACAACAAAGGAAAGAATTGCATGATTTTAAAGAAGGAGTAGTAAAAGCAATTACTTCGGTTGATAAATCTGTTAGTGATTCATCTACACTAGAAATAACAACAGCTGCAATTCAGAAAGTTGTAAAACTAGTTCAAGATCTTACAGGATATAAGACTGCGGTAGAAGCGAAGTTTGGACTTAAATCTACAAATGATATAGGTGCAGATATTCAAACGATGCAAAAAGTTGAAATTACTACTCGAAATCAAGCTAATCAAGACTTTAGAGAGGCTGTAGTCATGCATTTATTTGGCGATGATGTTGAAGATGCAAGTAAAATAACTTCGCAAGAAGTAATTGAAAAAATTAAAAATCCTGGAATTATAACAGGTGTTAGCCAACTTTTGGGCAGTCTCTCTCCTTTCAAAGGAAAATCTGGTCAAAGAAATGGCGATGAGGATTAAGAAGTGTTTCTGTTAGAAACCTTTGTTATTTTTACCCCAACTTGTAAAGGTTGGGGTTTTCTTTGCCCGTTGTAGAGGAAATTTTCTTTTCCCTTCGTTTTAAAATTGAACCTTTTTATAACAAGGATTAGTGTAATTGCTAGTATTTCTAAGGCATTTTTATGACTCGTCACGCGATTTTTTATCCCAAAATTATTTCAACGCTGAAAGAATATTCTTCTAAGCAATTTTTTCGTGATCTTATTGCAGGTGTAATTGTCGGGATCGTATCAGTTCCCTTGGCGATTGCTTTTGGAATTGCAAGTGGCGCGAGTCCAACAGAGGGGATAATCACTGCAATTATCGCTGGTTTTTTGATTTCTTTGTTTGGTGGGAGCCGGGTGCAAATTGGGGGGCCTACAGGCGCTTTTATTGTCATTGTTTATGAAATTATCCAAACGCATGGATATGCAGGTCTTCTTTTAGCAACTGCAATTGGGGGAGTGTTTCTCATTTTATTAGGATTTGCAAAGCTTGGAAGTTTAATCAAATTTATTCCAGAGCCCGTCATTGTAGGTTTTACTAGTGGGATAGCCGTTGTTCTGTTCTCTTCTCAAATCAAAGATTTTTTTGGAATGCCCATCTCTTCTCTTCCTAATCCATTTTGGGAGAAGTGGGTAGTGTATTTTGAGCATGTGGGATTGATTAGTCTGTCCTCGACTCTTATTGGGATTACAACGATTGCGATTGTCTATTTCGTGCCCAGATTTTTTCCAAGAACTCCAGGAACTTTTATAGCCCTTTTGCTCACAACAGGGATCGTTGTCTTTTTTCAGATTCCTGTCGAAACAGTAGGCTCTCGTTTTGGCGCACTTACGCTTAGCCTGTCTGAAATCCACTTTTTTAATTTTGACTTTGCGAATATTAAAGAACTTCTTTCACCCGCTATTAGTATTACTCTTTTAGGAGGGATCGAATCATTAATGTGCTGTGTGATTGCTGATGGAATGATTGGAGGAAAACATAGACCCAATACTGAGCTTGTAGCTCAGGGGATTGCCAATGTCTGTAGTTCAATTTTCGGGGGACTTCCAGCTACAGGCGCTATTGCTAGAACTGTGACGAATATAAAAAATGGAGGAAGAACTCCTATTGCCGGGGTCATACATAGTATTGTAGTACTTTCTATCGTTCTTTTCTTTGCTCCTTTTTTGCAAGCAGTTCCTATGGCAACGATTGCGGGTATTTTAATTGTGGTAGCCTACAACATGAGCGAATGGAGGGAGTTTGTCGGCCTACTTAAATTTCCAAGGGCTGATGGTATCATTATTTTGATTACTTTTTTTCTTACGATTTTTGTAGATCTGATCGTAGCCATACAAGTTGGTGTTGTTCTCTCTGTATTCTTGTTTATGAAACGGATGAGTGATGTATCTCAGATCAAAAAAATGCAGATGGGGGAAGACCCTGATGCAGATAAATATTATAGTCGTTCAACGAGCTTGAGCAAGACAGAAGTTCCCGAACATGTTGAAGTTTTTGAAATTTCAGGGGCTTTCTTTTTTGGTGCGTCAGGTAAATTCATGGAAGTGCTCATGAGCTATTCAGGACAAAAGAAGTTTGTCATTTTGCGTATGAACCAAGTGTTTGTTCTAGATCTAACTGGGGTGCGGATGCTGGAGAAATTTGCAAAAGAAGCGCAAAAAG
>DAIEPN010000041.1 GCA_027348355.1 Chlamydiota bacterium
AGGAAAGTCTTTTTTTGCCAATATTAGAACTCTAAAACAGGTTACTTTTTGCAATCTAAATAGTTGCAAGAATCATGGGCGTCGCTTGATGGTTTATCCTGGAAACATTCAAATACAATTTGGTATCCAGGGTATTCTCTAGCTCCTGCATAATCTTCTTGATAGACGCGGTCACGGTCAAATCCATGTTCTTGTATGTCTTCTTCATATAGATTTCCGGGGAAGTCTTCTTGTGTTGGCCAATTCGGTTTATTGACATACACCCCCACCTCATGCTCGCTTTCTACTCTAAAATAGCGAAAACCGTGATCTTTTGTGATCTGAGCAGCTCTAGTAAGGGCACTTTGTTTTGTATCCTCTTTACTCATTCCGTCCTTCTGTACTGAGATCACAGTAAATTTGCTATCGCTGACTTTATAATCTAAAAATTCATCTGTAACAGAGACTTCTTCTTTGAACATGGAAGAGCCTTCTTCATAAGCCCCAAAAACACTCAAAGTTAGGAGCGCGGAGAGAAACAATATACTCTTCTTTTTCATAATATCGCCTCGTTCATTTCGAATTTACAAACCCTAAGCTATTTATTATCAAAGCACTCAACATAATCACACGCATCATATGCACCCCGTCCCGGATTTTTATCATAGCACTCAAACTCAACTCGGTATGCAGGGTAAGATTGCGCTCCAATACCCTTTCTTTCATAGATTCGATCACGATTGAATCCTTGTTCTTGAATATCTTCTTGATAAAGGTTCCCTGGGAATCTATAGACATCTTCAGTAGGGTCGGTATGAAGAATGGTCGTAGAATATTCTTTGCTTAATCTAAAGTAACGAAACCCATTTGTCTTAGTGAGTTCAGCAGCTCTATGCATAGCCATTTTTTTCGTATCTTGTTCATCCATGCCTACCTTTTGAATGGCTATGACCGTAAATTTGTTCTGCCCGTCCCTATAGTCCACATACTGGCTGGTTATATTAGCCCCTGTGTTTCCATCATTGCATGAGGTTACTGCACCTAGAGATAGAACTGCATAAATAGAAAAGATAAACGTATTTTTCATAGCCCCCTCACCGCTACACTTCCCTTTATTTATAATTGCATTTTTATAATAAAAATTAAATTAAAATTTATTAATTTAAATTAAATTAATATAAAAACAATTAACAATTTATTAATTTTAGAATTAAAAAAGTGAGTATTTAACGAGAAAAAGTTAGACAGAACGAAAAAGATCTGGAAAATTTTAAATCAATCTAGAATAACAAAAATCAACTCCATTTACACTTATTTTGGGATAAAGGAAGTAAAATCATTCCCATTCTCTTCCCATCAGGATAGGAAAATATAGACCCAGATAGGAACCTCTCCTAGGTTTCTTTCTTGTGTACTGCTTGAGACCATTGATATGAAGTAAGACCAAACACGCATCCTTAAGAGCAGTCTGCTCCCCTACCGTGCTTTTCGAGATAATTTTGATGATATTCTTCTGCTGGGTAAAAAATAGCTGTTGGCAAAATCTCTGTAACGATTGCCTTTTTAAATTTGCCAGACCTCTCTAGGTATTGCTTCATCGAACTTGCCAGATCTTTTTGGATTTGCGAATGATAAAAGATAACTGATCGGTACTGAGATCCTATATCAGGGCCTTGACGGTGCATGGTTGTAGGATCGTGCATAAACCAAAAAGCTTTCAGAAGATCTTGGTACGAAACTTTTTTGGGGTCGAATTCTACTTGCACAACTTCAGCATGTCCGCTCGTATTCGAGCAAACGTCCTCATAAGTTGGATTAGGAAGAGCTCCTCCTTCATATCCAGCTAGAGTCGAAAAAACACCTGTGATTCTTTTAAATTTTGCTTGTACCCCCCAAAAACATCCAGCCCCGAACGTTGCTTTTTCGCGCATGCTCCCTCTTTTACTGATTGCCTTTTTAGCTTGATTATGTACGATGAAAGAATAAACGCAAAAAAAATCAACTCTTATGCAAAACGGATCTATTCCAAACGAAAATACAAAAAAGATTTATCTTATCCGCCATGGGGAAACTCTTTGGACATTAGCTGGTAGACATACGGGTTTTACTGACATTCCTCTAACAGAAAAAGGAAAGAAGCAAGCAGAAAAACTAAAAAACGCACTGCTAGGAATTTCCTTTGATATAGTTCTTACAAGTCCGCTCCAAAGAGCAAGAGAAACTTGCAACCTAGCCGGGCTTACAAAACAAGCAGAGGTCTGTGACGACCTACGCGAATGGAATTATGGAAAATATGAAGGACTTACTAGCGAAGAAATTGCAAAAATAGATCCAAAATGGAGCCTTTTCTCTTATGGAGCACCAAATGGAGAATCTCTAGACAATATTTTACAAAGAGCTGATAAGATCCTTGAAAAGATTATAGAAACTTCTGGCAATGTTGCAATCTTCTCAAGTGGTCACATTTCCAGAGCTTTGATTGCAAGATGGCTTCATCTTCCCGTGCAAGAAGGAAGATTCTTTTACATCTCTCCGGCCTCGATATCTATTCTTGGATTTGAACATAACGGTCCTGTCATTCTTGGATTAAACCAGTTATGCCATTTGTCCTAGAATAGTTTAGAAAAACAAACGGGTTGTTTTTTTAAAGAAAATAATGTAGTTTTAAATTATCTCAAACAGATTAGGAAACCATATCCATGTCGATTGCTTGGATTTTTCTCTTATTAGCAGGATTCTTTGAAATTTGCTTTACTGTAGCTCTTAAATATAGTCAGGGATTTACAAAATTTTTCCCGAGTCTAGTTACAGTATTCTTTATTTTTTTAAGCTTTTTCTGTGTATCACAATCCATGAAAGTAATTTCAGTCGGTACGGCATATGCTGTTTGGGCTGGGATTGGAGCTGCAGGCACCGTACTAACCGGGATCATCTTTTTTGGCGATTCCTATCACATCGTCAGGCTTCTTTCTATCTTCTTAATCATTATCGGTATCATTGGACTTAAATTGACTAACCTTGACTAAAATCAAAAATGTCTACTAAGGCACAAGTGTTACTTTACCAGAGCTTAAATGATAGTATCCTCCGACAATTTTGAGCTTTCCCTCTTGAACAAACTTTTTTAAAAATGGATCATTCTCAAGTTGTTTTTTCACCCTTTGTACATTTAGCTCGATTACATGGGGAAGAAAGTCCCCTTCCATTCCTTTCGCTTGTGAAATGGCAGGTTCGATCATCCTAGCAATCGTGGGCATATCTCGAATTGCGTCTCCGCCTGCAACTACGCCTTTAACAGCTCCACAGCTCTCATGTCCTAATACCATAACAAGACAAGCTTTCAACTGATCTACTGCATAGTAAATGCTTTCTAACCCCATCTGTCCCGCCACGTTACCTGCAACACGCACAACAAAGGTATCTCCAAGTCCTCGATCGAAGATTAACTCCGGAGCAATCCTTGAATCAGAACAACTTAAAATAACAGCAAAAGGCTCTTGTTTTTCTTTCAGTTTTTCTCTATGAGCCTCACTTTGATTTGGGTGTATGCGTTCATCTCTTACATATCTCTCATTCCCCTCCATCAGCATTCGAAGAGCAAAATCACTGCAATTTTCCTCGCCGCAGATGGGGATAGCAGAAAGTAGACCTAAACAACAAGTAACAACAGTGAAAATTCTCATAAATCCTCAGAAGTAGTTTTCTTTCAGATCTATCAGAATAGATTGATTATTTACAATGACGCTGCTTTAGAAAGGCGGTTCATCAAGGCTAAATCATTAAGAATTGCAGGGCTGCAATAGACTAAAATTTTCTCATACTTTTCTGAATCACACCTGCGAAGAGTATCATAGAGGCTATGACGAGACAACGTAGCAAATGTTGTAAAATTGAATTCCTTTCTCATTTCATTTGGTCCTATAACCATCACTTTGTAATTTCTAAGAGAGACCGCTTCGTCCATTAGTACACTCCAAGAGGTAAAAAGCCGTAGTTCTCCTTTTGGAGAATAGTGGCGATACTTGATCCCAGGACAAAGTGCCCTTTCTTCTGTTTCTCTAGAAAAAGTGTATGTTTCAACCGGTTTTTTTACGACTTGTTCAATTTGCTCTGCAGAGATAGCACCAGGCCTTAGAAGAACTACTCTATCATCGTGCAATTGAACAATGGTTGATTCAATTCCGCAAAAGCATCCTTCCGCATCTATAACAGCTGCAATTTTCCCATCAAAATCTTCTAAAACATGCGAAAAACTAGTAGAACTTGGTCTACCTGATACATTCGCTGAAGGAGCTACTAAGGGTTCTCCAACTAAAGAGATTAAATCCCTAGCAAGTAAATGATTCGGCATACGAACGCCTAACGTATCCAATCCAGCTGTTGCTATATCCGGAACACTTGGATGTCGCTTGCAAACAATAGTCAACGGACCTGGAAAAAAAGCCTCGGCTAAACAAATAAAATCTCGGCTCAGCTCTATCGAGATCTTAGAAATCTGCTCCAAAGAAGAAATATGCGCGATCAAAGGGTTGGGATATCTATGCAATTTATGCCGATCCGGCCAAGACAGGCAGGAACAGCCGGCGCCCATCTTTGCAGAAGATGATTGG
>DAIEPN010000050.1 GCA_027348355.1 Chlamydiota bacterium
AAGAAAGCATAAACGAGATAACGACAATATATGATTCCTTTGAGGTTCGAAAAATGGGGCCGAAAAACCTTCTAAATGGAGATCTTGAAGTTCTATAGGCGAGAACTTCTTCAAAACGAGGCTCTGTAAACGCCATACGAATCCCATGAGACATTTCATGAAGAAGGATTTCCTCCTTTTTATAAAAGGACAAATATTTTTCTTCTTGGAACCTTTTTTTTATCTGAATAAAGGAAGCTTGAACTAAATCGTCTTCCGAGGAGTCAATCCAAGTAGCCCCGCCTTGCCAAAAGGGCAGGTTCTTATCGCTATAAAAAACGGGAATCCAATCTACTGTGCAACCAAAAAACCTATGCAACTCTGTATTAACACTCTCTCTTTCTGAAGAAGGAATTCTTTCTCCTTCGAAGGTAAATGAACGAGAGAATTCCTCTAAAAGAGAGATTCTACTTAGAAATGAATCCTCATCTTCATTAGGGCCAACTAAAAATCCCTTTTGATGGCAGGAAAGTAAAAAAAAGTCCGTTGTCATTATAAAGATTTTATTATGTTCTTTAGCTTCTCGTTAACCTCGAAATTCCAGCCTCTTTTCAAAACTAACGAGCAAAACAAGTGAAATATCAAAAAATCCCAAGACAAAACGGGCCAAAGTAGATAACATTGTTTTTCTTTTTCCGAGATTTGTGTAAAATAATTTTAGCAATTTTCCAAGAATATATGTTTTCCTAGAGAAAAATATCAAAATGAAAGAAAAAAGTACCCTCATAGGACATTTTTTTCAATGCATCAAAATACAAAAGAGATTAAAAGTTACAAACTTTAGCTTTTTCGCGACAAGATCTTGCATTAAAAAGAATAATCAGAGAATTTTCATATAGGTAATTATAAAGGTCCCTAAATGCCCAAAGCGCTTATCATCGTCGAATCCCCAACAAAAATTAAAACTCTAAAAAAATTTTTGGGATCCAAGTATTTTTACGAATCTTCTCTTGGACATATCCGAGATCTGCCCCAAAAAGGATTTGGAATCGATGTTGAAAATGACTTCGAGCCGCAATATGCCAATCTTCCTGAAAAAAAGGAAGTCATTGATAAACTCAAGAAGGCCGCAAAAAATGTCGATATTGTCTATCTAGCGCCCGATCCTGATCGAGAAGGGGAAGCGATCGCTTGGCACATAGCCGAAATTTTGCCAAAAGGAACCAAATACAAACGAACAACGTTCAATGCAATAACAAGGGACGCTGTTGAAGAGGCGTTAAAACATCCTCGTGAAATCGATCATGCTCTTGTTGATGCTCAGCAAGCCCGCAGACTACTAGATCGTATCGTGGGCTATAAAATTTCCCCTATTTTGACACGAAGAGTGCAAGGAGCCAGAGATGGGGGCCTTTCCGCAGGAAGAGTCCAATCTGTAGCTTTAAAGCTTGTCGTTGATAGGGAAAAGGAAATTGAAGCTTTTGTTCCTGTAGAATATTGGAATTTAGGATCCGTTTTACAAACAACCAAACAAGATGCTCCTTTTGAAGCAACCCTCTATTCTGTTGATGGAAAAAAGGTTGAAAAAGAAGCTTCTACGAAAAAAGAAGTCTTTACCATTCCAAATCAAAAAACAGCTGACGAGATTGTAAAAAGACTAGAAAAAGCTACCTATAAAGTTGCTTCTATCGAAAAAAAGGAAAAAAAGCGCAATCCAGTGCCTTCATTTATTACCTCTTCCTTGCAACAAGAAGCAAGCCGTCACTATGGATTTTCCGCTTCCCGCACAATGAATATCGCGCAAAGCCTTTATGAAGGGATTGATATGGGAAATGAGGGCGCTGAAGGTTTGATTACCTATATGCGTACTGATTCTGTGCGTGTAGCACCGGAAGCCTTGCAAGCAGCTAGGAAATTCATCGCAAAAGAATACGGACAAGAATACCTCCCAGCGGAGGCCCGCGTTTTTGCAACAAAGAAAAGCAGCCAAGACGCCCACGAAGCCATTCGCCCTACGAATTTAGAACATCCGCCAGAGAAAATTAAAAACTTTTTAACAATCGATCAATTTAAACTATACCAATTGATCTGGAGACGCTTTATCGCTTCACAAATGAATCCAGCGATTTATGATACAATCTCTTGCGACATCGTAACCAATGACGATATGGTTCTGCGTGCAACTGGATCTACGATAAAATTCTCCGGATTTTTAATCGTTTATCAAGAAAAGAAAGATATAGATGATGAAATAGATAAGGAAGAAGCAGAAAAAGAAAAACTCCTTCCTTTCTTAGCAGAAGGAAAACTGCTTTCTTTGATCAAAGTACTTTCAGAGCAATCTTTTACAAAACCACCTCCAAGATTTACAGAAGCTTCGTTAGTTAAAGAATTGGAAAAATCTGGCATAGGAAGACCCTCAACGTACGCAACGATCATGAATAAGATCCAGAGTAGAGATTATACCGTAAAAGAAAAAGGAGCGTTAAAACCAACCGAACTCGGAAGGGTTATCGCTCATATGCTTGAAGAAAATTTCAAAATGATCATGGACATTGGCTTCACAGCTGCCATGGAAGATGAGCTAGAGAGGATCGAAGAGAATCAAAGAGAATGGAAAGACCTGATCCGTAAATTTTGGCAGGAATTTATCCCTACTGTAGAGGCCGCTGAAAAAGACGCTTTTGTTCCCAAAATCATGACTGATATCGATTGCCCAAAATGTGGAAAACATAAGCTCCAAAAAATCTGGTCTCGTAAAAAATATTTTTATGGATGCTCTGATTATCCAAATTGTGATTTTACCGGTCCTATAGAGGCGATCGCTTTTTCAAAAGAAGACTACGATCCTAACTTTGACTGGGAACAACCTTGTCCAAAATGTGGAAGCTTAATGCAAATACGTCATGGGAAATTTGGGACCTTCCTTGGATGTTCCACCTATCCTACTTGCAAAGGAATTGTCAATATTCCCAAGATAGGAGAGGTCCCTCCAGAAAATCTACCCACTTGCCCTGCAATTGGCTGCGATGGAAAAATGACGCAGCGCAAATCTAGATTTGGAAAAACGTTCTTTTCCTGCTCCAACTACCCCGATTGCGATGTGATCGTAAACAATATAGAAGATTTGGAAGAGAAATATCCAAACCATCCTAAGACGCCTTATGTGAAAAAATCCAAAGGAAGATTTGGTAAAGGAAAAAAAGAAGCTACCGAAGAAAAAACTAGAAAGAAAAAAACTACAAAAGCGGTCTCTAAGAAGGCAGTAAGTGCTAAAAAACCCCCTACTGGTAAAAAACTATCTCTATCAGCAGAGCTACAAGCCGTCGTTCAAGAAAAGGAGCTCACCCGCCCAGAACTTATCAAAAAAGTATGGGACTATATCAAAGAGCATAAACTACAAGACCCTAAGAACAAGAGACTGATTGTTCCTGACAAAAAGCTAGAGAAAGTATTCGGGGATAAAAAACCTTTGGACATGATGCAACTTGCCAAGGTGTTGGGTAACCATATTTCGTAAGCACATAAAAGATTAGTGGATAAAGCGCTGCCAGGCTCCATACTTTTCCAAAATTCTTCCTTTTCGAAAAGTAAGAATAAGTAAAAGGCCGCTCACAATTATGTGAAAAAAAAGTACCGGTAAAGTCTTTTCTCCAAATACTAGACTGGAGAGAAGAATTGAGATAGCAAATAATAGGTTAACATATCGTACGCTGCGAATAACCTCCGCCATAGCAATGATAGATGCTGTCACAATTAATGCACCTAAAATAGGATCGAGATCAGCAAGCTTGCCTGTGATCTTAAATAAACTAGGAGCTGCAATCAATAGCCCTCCTAAAACGGCTGTAAAAAGCAAGTTCCAGGGAATAGTAATCCCCCAGGTCATCGAAGAAAAGATTTTTGAACTCTTATCTGTAAATAAAGGTGTTCTTTCATCATATCTTGCAAGAGGCTCTGCTCCACCCTGAAAGAAAATCTTCCAAAATGAGCGCTTACTTTTTCTCACCCTTGAGAGATATTGAAGAACTGCTACCACTTCATCGACAGTTAAAGAAATCATGATCAGCATAGCAAGAGCTGTACACAAACAAAGAGTGCAAAAAGAACCAACAACCAGAGGTTGTAAAATAATCAAAATGATACTAACAAGACCGAGCGGGACAACTAAAATACCAAAGCCTACAACAATCCAAGGCATCGTATACCAGCGCCTTGTATCACCTTTACATCCCATCAATGCTTCAAAAGTGTAGGCAAGAGCACCTAGACCTGCATCAGGGATAGGAAAAGCTTTCGATATGTTAGAAGTAATCACATGTATCGTTCCCTCCCCAAAAAAGGGATCCCACATTGTATCGATATATCCTAGTTGATAAGCGGCAAGATACCTTGCGATAAACCAACCCAAGGAACCCAAAAAAATGATAGGAATGCGTTGGAGCCAAGAAGAAGGGTTATAGGACCAGCCTGGAGGAATTTCAGGACCTGTAGTAGAAAGTTTTCCCGGAACTCCAGGAATAAGCAGAGAAAACAAGATTAAGAACACTCCTATTAATGTATCGTTCACGTAAGCGGATGGATCCGGAGCCCAAAAAATAAGAGGAGCGAACTGAAGCCAAACTCCCACTAAACATACCATCCAAGGAGCCCATGTTCTCCTATAAGAAAGAGAAAAAAAAGAGAAGAGCATAGCAATGATTCCACTTATACAGTCGCTATAAATCATCTCGTCGCTTTTATAACCAAAAACGGCATGACCAGTTAGCAACCATCCCCCTAGGAACATATTGATAAAGCAGGTCCACAAAGTTGCAAGATGTTTTTTCCGAAGGGCTTCATGAAATGAAACACTTTTATTCATGCCTATCCATTTGTAGAAGTCTTTTGCATTCTTTTAGGAAGTACAAGTTGATTTTGTTTGTACCAGGTAGCTGGATCCTTTTTCAAAGCATCGATCATGATTGGAAGGGTCCCGTCCAATGAATGTTTAGGTTCCCAACCAAGCACTTTCTTAGCTCGGCTAACATCCATAACATAATTATCATCTGCAAGTTTGATCATCCAAGGTTGAATGAAAGATTTTGGCATAAGGGGTGTATGGTTTTGCAACCACGCTCCTATACGAGCAAGGGTTTTAGGAATAGAATATGTTGTGATTTCTTTTCCAAAAAGCAAAGAACTGATTCTTTTCTGAAGATA
>DAIEPN010000062.1 GCA_027348355.1 Chlamydiota bacterium
TTTCCTTTTTCAACTGCTTCTTGCATAGCATTGCAAAGTTCTAGATAATTACACCCATCTACATCAAAAACTGATAGTCCATCATATCCTTTTGCTAAAGGAACAATAGAGCCGCCGGCTGTTTGCTCTTTTACCGGAACAGAAATAGCCCATCCATTGTCCTGGATCACAAAAATCACACTCAATTTATGAATGCAGGCAAAGTTCAATGCTTCATGAAAATCACCTTGAGAAGTGGCCCCTTCTCCAGCCGATACGTAAACTACATCATTTTTATTTGCAAGTTGGAGGCCTTTCGCAACACCTACAGCATGTAAAAATTGCGAGCCCACACAACTAGACTGGCATGGGATAAGTAGATCTTTTTGAGAAAAATGTTCTGGCATCATTCTGCCACCAGAATGATGTTCTACTTTTCTAGCTAAGAAGGCACCTAAAATATCTGTTAAACTACAACCTAGACCAATTGCAAAAGCTCGGTCACGGTAATAAGGCAGTCCCCAATCTTTTCCAGGAGTTAAATGAAGTGCAGCTACAGCTCCGACCATTTCGTGACCGGAAACAGGAAGATGGAAAGTCCCTCCTTTATTTTGACGGACGAGTTTAAACATCTTGTCGTCCATAAAACGAGTCAGATACATCACTTCTAATGTTTTTAGACATGACTCTTTAGATGCAGGATCATACTCCATCAAAAAGGAGGAAGGGGGTAGCTTTACTGTCATACGACTAATTCTTTTTCGGCTTAAATTTAGATAAAATCGGTGTGACGCTTTTCACAGAAGGGGCTTTTTTATCGGCTTCTTCCGGAGAGGTTTTCTCATCCTTAGATTTTTTTGGTAAAAATCCTTTGACGACACCTAAAATTCTTGATTCTTTCTTTTCAGAAGTTTTGGTCTCTTCAGGGGTTTCTTTTGTAAGAACCTTGATCAACCTATCTTCTCCTGCAATTCCACTTGTTTCGTTGATATTGGCAAGCTTGCTTGATAAATGACGTAGAGATTCTAAACGCTGAGACAAGACCTCCAACTTCGGAGGAACTTTTCCACGAGAGCTTCCACGTAAATTTGCAATAAGCTGAGCTTCTGTATCAAAACGTGCAGAGAAAGTAACAGCAGAGGGGCTTGAAATATCAGGTAGGTATAAAAACAGTCTAGCTGGGGTTGGGACATGCAAATACATATCTGCAGTGATTTGCAACTCGGTTTCCACTTTTGCGACCTGCTTAGGAGGTCTTCCTCGTTTCGGCCTAGGATTCAGGGCTTCATACGAATAATAGGTCTTCGCTTTAGCAAAGAGATTTTCTCTAGATAAAGCAATGTCTTTAGGAACTTTAACATCAAAGAGATGTCTTTTGATTTTTTCAATCGCGCTTTTGGTAAGATCTAGGTCTTCTTCAAAAACAAATTGAATCTGCTCTAATCTAAGCCACTCAATAATCCGAATCCGAGAGCGTTCATGATAGTAGAGCTGCCATTTTTCAAGTTCGCTCAAATGGTCGTAGATAAACTCCAGAAAGTTTTCCCTCGCATCCTTTGATTGGATCACATCTAACAGTTTTTCTTTCGTATCGATATCGTAAACTTTTTCGTTGACAAACCCTTCCATGAACTTCTTTGTTTCGTAAAAGGTCATTTTCGGGATCAGGCAATATCTGGTACTATGCTTTGCAAGTTCTTCTTCGAGATCTTCAAGTTCTTTGACGCTTTTATCCAGATCTACATAAATAATAAAGCCTTCTACACGGTCTAAATAAAAATCTCTTTCGTCATCAGATTTAGCAAATGCATCCATTAAACGATGGAAACGCAGGAGCAAAGGATTTTGCGCTTTGGGGAAGTCTTTATCCATATGAGTTGATCCTTTAGAAAAGGCCTACATTATCATAAAAGAATTTGTCAAAGCAAGCAGAAAAATTCTGGTTTATAATGACAGAGTAAGAGATACAGTAAAATGATTGCAATAATTTAAAAAATTAATTAAACATTATTAATAATTTACAACATCAATAAAATTATTTTAATTATCAGGCAAATTACCCTTCGTAAATAAAGCAATCTTTTTGAAAATTGATCTAGGTGTCTAGGCTCCCATAAATGGCTTATACGAGACTAGACGGATTTTTAGCCCCCTCAATTTACAATCGAGACTTGATTCTAACTAAACGATGCAAGTCATTAATCGTTTTAGGTTCTTGACCTTCCTCAAAACTGCTTTTATACGTAGCCCGGAAAGTTGATGAAATTTGTCTATCAAGTTCTTCCGTTGGGAGAAGAGCGAAAGCTAAAGCTACGATAGTGTGATACTTTAAGGAGCGTTTCTGAATTAACAAATTAACCCTTTCTTCCTCACCATATCGTTTCTCAAAACTTACAACCCCATTAGCATCAGTAGTGGGATCCCATGCTCTTCCAATAAACCGTCTTTGTAAATCAATAACCCGTCTTTCTAAAATTGTATGCTTAACCAAGCTTTCTTCCAATGTTTGACCAGGTTTTTGTGAAGATGTATAAAGAGATCTAGAAGCCAAAGGATTTTCTTCTATGTAACTTTCTAGATCAGATGGGTTCTGAGAGACTTTCATAAACTCTGGAGGTAGTGATTCTATAACAGCCATTTTTAACACAACTTTTCCCATTTTTTTATTCTGAAAAATAAAAAAAGAATCCATCTTAACTTCAGTAAAAAACGAAGGGTTCCTCATAAAACAAACAGCGTCGCGAAGAGCAAAAGTCTCACACCCCCTTCCATCGTGTCTATCGACATTAAAAAAAGCTATTACTGTATTTTCAAAATCTAATTGAGATCTAGCTATATACCACATTATATCTAAGC
>DAIEPN010000158.1 GCA_027348355.1 Chlamydiota bacterium
CCTGATTATAAATTTCCTAAAGGAACATTTGCCTTTAAAACTCCAGAGGTTTTACCTCCCGTTGTTCATAACGTGGAGATCATTAGGGGATGGTTTGCAGAGACGCTTCCAGAATTCCATAAATCTCATAAAGAAGAACCGATCGCCTTTTTACATGTAGATTGCTGCTTATATTCCTCTACAGTCACCGCTTTTGAAGCTTTGGGCGATCGTATAGGACCTGGTACCATCATCTTATTTGATGAATTTTATAATTATCCAAATGCAGAAGAAAATGAGTTTAGGGCTTTTCAAGAGTTTTTGGAGAAAAGGGGATTCAAAGCAGACTATTTAGCTTTTAATGACATGCATGAGCAGGTGGTTGTAAAAATTTTGGCGCGCTAAAATGATACGAAAAGAAAAACAAGAAGAGCTGCAAAAACGGATGGAGATTCTAGGGATTAAAGAAGAAGATCTTTTAGAAAAATTTGTGCTTGGCTCTGGCAAAGGAGGGCAAAAGGTGAATAAGACCTCTTCTTGTGTTTACCTCAAGCATCTTCCAACTCAAGTTGAAGTTAAGTGTCAAAAAGACAGATCTAGGGAAATGAATCGATTTTTTGCTAGAAGAGAATTATGTGATCAGCTCGAAGGAAAAGCAGGCGGTGTAACAAAAAAGCAAAAAGAGATAGAGAAGATCCGTAAACAAAAACAAAGACGGGCTAGGAAAGGTAAAGTGAAGATAGATGAAACAAGGAATTAACTAAAATTACATTTGATCTCTTGCAGTACATTTTTGAGCATTTCTTTTGTGAGCTTTCCTGTCAGAGTATTGCGCGGACTTGGATGATAGCAGAGATAGACTTTAGGAAAAGAAGGAATTTTATAGGATTTTCCATGTACAAAGGGGAGGGTGTTTTGAAGATATTTTCTCCTTTTGAGCTCTTTTTGCAAAACAGTAAAGGACAGGTGTCCAAAAAGTAAAACCGCTTCAACTTGTTGGAGGGATTGCAGCTCCTGCCACCAGAACGGAGAACAACAGGAAAATTCTTCAGGAGTAGGTCTATCTTTTGGAGGCGCGCATTTTACTGCAGTGGTTAGATAGCAATCGGAAAGCAATAAATTGTCTGCCAAACTTTCAGAATAGCTTTGGTTTGCAAAACCTTCTTCAAAAAGGATAGGAAAGAGAAAGCGTCCTGTATCATCTCCTGTGAAGATCCTCCCTGTTCGATTGCCTCCATGGGAAGAAGGAGCAAGTCCGAGTACAAATAGCCTTCCATGAATATCCCCAAAACCGGGGACTGGCTTTCTCGAATAGATTTGATTTTGGTATTTTTCTTTAGGAGAAATATTTTCTCGATACTGTACCAGACGAGGACAAAGCCTACAATTTGTAAGAAAGTCCATATAAATTACTACTGTAAGGGATATCCACCTGTGATAGTGATGAGATGGACACAGGCGATATGCGATGTATAGAGATTATAGTAGTAGTTCATTTTTACTTTTTTAAGCTGCTCTTCAGAAATGAGCACATCATTGATAGAAAGGATGCCTTGCTCATAAAGTTTCATGGTATTTTCTAAGTTTTCTTTAGCTAAAGAAATGGCTTGCTTATCAATTTGAAAGCTTTTTTGGATTTCTTCAAATCGTAGAGAAGTATTGTTAATCTCTAAAAAGATCATTTCGTGTAAATCTTGCAAGGAAGCTTTGATCACCTGAATTTGGGAATCAATTTTGTCAATTGTGGCTTCACGCATGCCTCCTTTATATAGATCTATTTTAAGACCGATACCTGCAGAAGCTGCTGCTTTATGGTCTTCTGCATACGAATAGTTTCCATTTGCAAAGGCATAGAATTGAGGAGCCATACTTAGTTGCGCCGCTCTTTTGTCATGCTGAAGCGCCTTTAATTCTTTTTGCATCGCTAAAAAATCGGGTCTATGTTCAAGAGCGTACTTTGTGACTTGATCAACAGAAAAGATTTTGGCATTTTCTGCGACGTCTTCCAAGACGATGGGTTCAGAAATGGGCAGGCCAATCAAATGGTTGAGGGCCATGCGCTCTCGTAAAACCTCATTTTTGGCTTGTAAAAGCTTTTTTTCCTCTGATGCAAGCTGTACTTGTACTGTTAAGACATCAGTAGTTTTAGCGATA
>DAIEPN010000162.1 GCA_027348355.1 Chlamydiota bacterium
TTTCAACTTCATTTTTTTCTATCTTCCAAATAGTAAACTTAGTCATTTGAAATTGAGCAGGATCCTTTGATGTAGGTATAAATTTATTTTTAAACTCTACCCAATCGGATAAGGATAAAGAGGCATAGTTTTTGTCTGTGCCTTCATTCATTTTTGCTGTAAAAACTTTTTCCCCAATCCGAACAAGTTTTTCAGTAGAATTGCTATCGCCAAAAATTTTCTGAAAATCTTCAGGATGAAGAGAAACGATCCCTTTTTCCGTTCCGCTAATCTTTAGGTTACAAGTTATGAATGAGATTTTAGAGGGCCTGGTGGGAAGAATTTTTGATGACATATTAGCATCCTGTTTATTTTTAAAAGGGACATAGTATAACCTTCTTGTTGTTAAGATGCAATTAATATTATTAAAATATTATTTTTGTTATAATTAATTGTTATTTCTGATTTAGATAATCTTTTTCAAAAAAAGTAAGAAAAAAAATATAATGAACGCTTTATTAAGTTTTCAAACTATTTCTAAGCGCTATCTCCCTTTTCTGAGGAAAGAATAGATAAGCGGCGCAATTCTCAGGTTAATTTGGTAAGTCAAATCCATGTGAATGCAACGAGTGAGGAAGAGAAAAAGGAGATAAATAATTCGTGATGCTTTGGAAATTTTAATAGAAAATGAAAAGGAGAGGGACACGATACTTTTACTTGATAAAGAAGATTTGGATCAAAATTGAGATCTTTTTTTACTTAATCAAATTTGTAGAAGAGTTGTGCAAAAAAAGAGACTGTAAAATTCTTTTCCTTTTACTAGAAATAGAAAAGAAAAAGGCAAATAATGAAAAATCATATGAATAACGAATTTCTTTCATTTTTTCCTCTGTTGTAGATCATCTTATACATAAAGAGAGCTTTCAAGAAGCCATAAAGGTTGACATGCTCTCTATCCTTTACCTATCTAGGGAACGCATTCATCGGTTCTTCTCACACTTGCGCAGCAATGTCAGTATAGAGGTGAATGGGAAAGGGCTTCAATACTCATCTCTTTTTTACAATGTCCAGATCTAAATGATAGTAGGAATTTTAGGATTCCTCTTTTATTTTTCTTGGTAGGGGATACAAAAAAAGCATGTGCTGGGGCTTCTAGTATTTCTGATGGTAAAGAAAAAGAGGAGATTTTGCAAAAGCTACATTTTTTTGCATCTTGCCTTAAAACATCATAAAGAAGAAAGCTATAATCTGTAAGAATTGCTCTTAAGGTGATTTAAGATTTTTTCTTCTCTTTTAAACGAGAGAAGTATTCGAGCCTTTTTTTTAAATCTCTTTCAAAGCCTCTTTCTACAGGCTCGTAGTAAACCCTTTCTTCGATCTCTTTTGGGAAATAATCTTGCCCTGAGAATCCATCTTCTTGATCATGATCGTAGAGGTATTCTTTTCCGTATCCTAAATTTTTCATGAGTTTGGTAGGTGCATTGAGGATATGTGCCGGGGGAGGAAGGTTTGATGTTTGACCAGCTATTTCCTGCGCTTTTTTAAAAGCTACATAACTTGCATTACTCTTCGGGGCGAGAGCTAAATAGATCGTTGCCTCTGCAAGTGCAAGATCTCCTTCAGGAGAGCCTAGCCTTTCATAAGCACTGGCTGCATGGAGTGTGATTTGTAGAGCCTGTGGATCCGCAAGACCTATATCTTCCGAGGCCATGCGGATGAGGCGCCTTGAAAGAAAAGCGATATCTTCTCCGCCAGCTAACATTCTCGCTAAATAATAAAGGGAAGCTTGTGGATCTGAGCCTCTAACTGCTTTATGAAGTGCGGAGATGAGGTTATAGTGATTGTCTCCATTTCTATCGAAATTTGCGGAACGCTTTTGAAGCAGCTGCTCGAGCTTTTCTTTTGAAAGCGTTTCATCTGGATTTTGTAGATGTTCTATGTTTTCTAGCATATTCCAAAGATGCCGACCATCTCCTTGTGATAAAAAGATGAGTGTTTCTTTTGCCTCTTCTGTAAGAGAAATAGGACGGACTTCTTTTTGGAACCTCTGGATCATATTTTCTAAATCGCTTTTATCCAAAAACTGTAAAGAGAGAACCCGAAGGCGTGAGAGAAGAGCATTATTGAGTGCAAAGGAAGGGTTTTCAGTAGTAGCTCCCACTAAAATGATCGTGCCATCTTCTAGAAAAGGGAGGAAAGCGTCTTGCTGCGCTTTATTGAACCTATGGATTTCATCTACGAACAGAAGGACCTGTCTAGTAAAGAGGGGGTGATCTTGTGTTTGTTTAATGATTTTTTTAAGATCTGAGAGGTTGCTAGAAACGGCGCTGAAGCTAATGAAGGGGATTTGGAAACCCTTTGCGTAGATTCTTGCAATAGTGGTTTTCCCACAGCCAGGAGGGCCCCATAGTAAAATAGAAAGAGGTTTTCCACTTTCAACAATACGGGTAAGTAGACCCTCTCTTCCTAAAATATGTTTTTGCCCTTCAACTTCTGTAAAGGTCTTAGGGCGCATTCTTTCTGATAGAGGGAGGCTCATAACATCTTCTTAGATTAGGTTTTACATCTTTTGATGATTTGCAACTCTTATCCATGATGGCTTGCGGTATTGGTAAATCACTAAGGGGATTGCGATCATGATTAGGTTGCTAAGGATCAAAAAGGATTCGTAAAAAATAAGACTTCCTACTTCGAGTTGAGTTGGTGGGATAAAGCCGATAAAGAAGCCGAATACAGATGCAATTGTACCAAGCCCTGATAAAAACCACATTCCTCGGTGTTTATGAGCAAAAGGAATTTGGTAGGTCCTAGGAACATGAGGTTTTGTGTATCTCAAGCGGATTGCAGAGATAAACATTAAAACATACATCACAAGATAAGTTTGTGCGCTTAGTGCAGTTAAAATCCAAAATGAGCTGCTGAGAGTTGGCATAAATAAAAAGACTAAGGAGGTAAGTGTTACTACAATAGCTTGCCCTGTAAGAAGGTGGGTCGGCATATCATGTTTATTGGTATTTTGGAAGAAGGGAGGAAGGTTTCCATGTAAAGAAGTTGCGTAAAGGCCTTTTGTTGGCCCCGCAATCCAGGAATTGATTTCAGCTACAGCTCCAATGATCATCAATATTCCCATAGTAGGTAAAATCCAGCTTAGGTTGTAGAAGTTGAAGAAAATACGGAACGCTTCCATGACCCCAGTGACCAAACTAATTTCATTTTTGGGGATTACTATGGCTACTGCAAGCGAGCCTAGCATCACAAGGAGGAAGGTAATCATTGCAGCCAGAATGATTGATTTAGGATAATTTTTTTGCGGGTTTTTTACATCACCCGCGTGAACTGCAGATACTTCAAGTCCTCCAAAAGACAAGAAAAGACCGGCTAGGAAAACGAGGTTTGCAATACTGCTTAGATCGGGTACAAAGCCTTGTGCTGTAAAAGTAAATTGAGGTGTTTGATTTGTAAATATCCAGGTAAGACCTAAGGTAATAATCAGAGCTCCTGGAGTAATCGTACCCAAAATCACCCCTATCGTGCTAAACCAACTGGAAGTTTTAATTCCAAAATAATTAATTAGAGTCATTCCCCAAAAGCTGACTAAGATAACTGTAATGATAAAGAGTTTGTTTTGGGCTAGCTCGGGATTAAAAACATAAGCGAGTGTTGTAGCTACAAAGGATAAGATAGCAGGATACCAGGGAATGTTGTGAACCCATTGCATCCATATAGCAAAAAATCCCCAACGATCCCCTAAAGCCTCTCGGATCCAAATATAGATACCACCTGTTTTAGGCCATCCTGTTGCAAGTTCTGCGGAAACTAAGGCTGCAGGGATAAGAAAAAGAATAGCAACTACAATGAAAAAGAAGACAGATTGCAATCCGTACCCAGCTACCAGTGGCAGGTTTCGTAAACTTGCCATCATTGATACATTAAGCATGGCTAGAACGAAAATACTAAGTACACGTCTTGGTTTGGAAGAGTCTATCTCCATGAATCTTTTTCTCCTAAAAATTAAAAGGTCGACTTTAGCATACCTAGGTAATTTATTTTAGTAAATTTAAGAAGTTTGCCTTTTTTAGAGAGTAACGAATAGATTTTTGTACCAAAGCAATTTATTTCTATGGAGTTTTTTTTCTATATCCCAATAATAAAAAGCAAACTTTTTTCTAATTAGGAGGGACAAGTGAAAAAAAGTCTGCTGATTCCAATTAGCGTTTTTGCTATGTTATTTATTTCATTATTTGCCGAGCAACCAATTCAAGGAGAAAAAAAAGTGAAATTTTCTGCACCAACAGCCCCTATGAAATTCGAAGCTGACAAGACATATCTTGCGAAAATCTA
>DAIEPN010000090.1 GCA_027348355.1 Chlamydiota bacterium
TGCCGTACGCAGGCGCAGGGAATGTTTGAGCTGTTTACGAAGGTTCACAACTTTTGAAACTGTGGATTTGACAATCCAAGTGAAAAAGCGTGATGGACGATACGAAGATTTTCAACAGGACAAGCTGATTCGAGGACTCGACGCTGCATGTAGACATACTCGAACAAGTCATGAACAGGTTCGCACTTTAGCGTATCAGATCACAGCAGACTTAATGGAAAGACAAGTTCGAGAAATTTCTACAACGGAGCTCGGAGAGATTGTTATGGTGCATTTGAGAAATCTCGATATGATTGCCTACATACGCTTTGCTTGCGTGTACCGTAGGTTTAAAAATGTTGATGAGCTCGTAAATGCAATCCAGGAGATTACCCCAAAAGATGAAGAAAAAACCTATGCTCATTATAAAATTTAAAAAAGGGATCGAACTATGCCTTTGAAAAAACAAGACATTGCGAAATTTAAAAAGCGTTTGGAAGATCTAAAAGAAGAAATGATGCAGTACGTTAGAGGTGCGAGCGAAGATGTAAAAACAACCGAAGAGTCAAAAGGGTATTCTCAGCACCAAGCTGACGAAGGAACGGATGATTTTGCCCGCACAATTAGCCTTGAAGTCACCGATAAGGAATTTAAGATATTAAGACAAATTGATCGCGCTCTAGAGAAAATAGATGAAGATACCTATGGAATTTGCGACATCACGCAGGAAGAGATCCCTTTCGCAAGATTGGATGCAATCCCTTATGCTACGATGACCGTAAAGGCTCAAGAGAAGTTTGAAAAAGGAATGCTGTGAAAAACAGACGCTTACTAAAGTGGTTTTTTTTATTATTGGGGGCGACCGTCATTTTTATTGCCGATTTTTGGAGTAAAAAAATGGTAATAGAGGGTCTCCCTTTAATGAAATACTCTTCCCCTTTTTATCCTTTTGGAGGAATAGGGGTTTTTTATGACTTTTTCGGTATAGATTTTTCAATAGTTCATGTAACCAATCACGGGGTAGCCTGGGGCTTTTTAGCGTCGTGGCAAGACTACCTGCCCTTTGTACGAATTGGATTAATTATAGGCCTTGCCTTCTATTTGGGAATCACGAAGCTGTTTTTTAAGCACCCTATTAGTTTTGCTGCGATCTTAACAGGCGCAGTTTGTAACGTTGTTGATTACTTTGTATATGGGCATGTTGTTGACATGTTATTTGTTCGTTTTTGGGGATATGCATATCCGATCTTTAATATCGCTGATAGTGCGATTTTTTGTGGTGTTGTAAGTATCGGTATATCTTCTTTTACTAAAAAGCCTAGGGCTTTATCCTCTACGTAAATTATGTCTTGTGTATCCAATCAGTTCCCCCTTCGTATAAGTACTCCAGAGCGAGAAGGAGTTATGCGTACTTCTAAGTGGCTTAAGCACCAAGTGCTTTTAGATGCGGAAGAGATGAAGCAGTTATGTGAGGCCCTTGGTCCTTTTTCAATCTTTGCGGTCAGTGAAGTTGTTCCTTCAGAAGGCATGCAAATTTCCTTGCCGGAATTTCTAAGCGCTTATACCAATTATGTAAACACACTAGCAAACGGAAAGCTTCCCGATGAAGCGGTATTTCGAAAATATTTTTCCGCTGTTTTTACTATAAGTAGTAATCTTCTTTATGCCATGAAAGTAGGAGAAAACAAGTATTTGATTAAAACGATAAGGCCTGTAGTTCAGTTGCAGTTTCATCATTTTGCGAGATCTACCGTTGATGGGAAATTCTATCCGATGACGCAGGGGAAGGACAGTGTGACGTGGGGCATTCAATTTTCCTACCCACAAATTTTTCAAAAACCCAAAGAGCACAGCTTTGCTAGGGTTGTCGCGAATGAAGAATTTCCTAACACCATACTTTTTCAACGTTTGATGTTATGGCTTCGTAGAAATACTCTTCCTACTTGTTTTTTAGATGGTGATAAAAAAATTACTGTTCCTATACGTCTTGGGAAAAAAGCATTTTCTTGGATTCACAATCATCCACAGCTTGTTTCAGAAGGGTTAACTGTTTTTAATAACTCTGGGAGGGGCATTTGAATATTGAAATCATTGCAATTGGAAATGAGCTTCTTGTAGGTAACATCACCAATACCAATGCCGCTTATATGAGCAAAGAACTTGCAAAAAAAGGTCTGCAGGTTAAACGGCATACAGTACTCCCTGATGATGAACAGGTAATGGAAGAGGGACTAAAGCAGGCCTGGGAGCGTAGCGATGTGGTCCTTCTCACAGGTGGTCTAGGTCCTACCTGTGATGATGTAACAAGAAAAGTTCTTGCAAAATTTTTTCACTCAGGATTTATCTACAGTGAAGAGATTGCTAAAGAATTAAAGAAAAGGTTTGGGGATAAGCTTGATTCAATCCAAGATCAAGCGACTATTTTAGATAAAGCTAAAGTTCTACCGAATCAAATTGGTACTGCACCTGGCTTCTTGTTCACAGAAGAGGCCAAAATTCTGGCTAGTATGCCGGGGGTTCCTCTAGAAATGAAGAAAATGTTTACCAACTTTGTTCTTCCTGTGGTAGAGAAGAAGTATGAGAAAGAAGAGAAACAAGTAGAAAGTCATTTTCATGTATGCTTATTGATAGAAAATACAGTTGATCCTTTCTTGCGCGAGCTTCAAGCAAAATATTCTGATGTGATTGCAGGTATCTATCCTTCAACGGGAACGTTAAGTATTCATTTTTCGAGTAAAAATAAGCAGAACTTAGAAGAATGCAAAGAATTATTTTTACAAATGTTTGAAAAATATATTTTTTCTACTTCTTCTGAAAGAATAGAAGAAGCCCTCTACATCGAGATGAAGAAAAGGGGGAAAACTCTTGCTATTGCTGAGTCTTGTACAGGAGGTGCTGTAGGGGCTCGCATCACGTCTTTTTCTGGAGCTTCAGAATATTTTTTAGGATCACTAGTGACATATGCAAACGATTGGAAAGAAAAATTCTTGCATGTGAACAAGCAGACTCTTGATACAAAAGGGGCTGTAAGCAAAGAAACAGTATTTGAAATGATACAAGGACTTTTGCAAGAGACATCAGCTGATTATGTGATGGCAGTATCCGGCATAGCGGGTCCGCTAGGGGGATCTCCTGAAAAGCCAGTTGGCGGCGTATGGCTTGGAATTTGTAAAAGGGGGGAAGCTCCTGAAATTGCCTATTTTAGATTCCCCGGAAATCGCGAAGTGATTAATGCTTGCAGCGTAAATTATTTATTAGGGGGCCTTTGGCGTAAAGTTACTTTTTCTACAAACTCTTTTGACAAGGAAACTTTATGTCTTATGAGCTGATTGATAGCGGAAACGGAATGAAATTAGAAAGGTTTGGAGAATTTGTTCTCCTCCGCCCTTGCGCTCAAGCTGTTTGGAAGCCAAGCCTTGCCCCAAAAGTTTGGGATGGCGCCGACGCCATATTTACAAGAGACAAAGAAAATCGATGGATTTATAAAAAACCGATTCCTAAACAATGGCAAATTCATTGGGAAGGTTTTCATTTTAAAATAGCCCCAACAGATTTTGGGCATGTAGGTATTTTTCCTGAACATGCAAGCCTTTGGAAATGGATGAAGGAAAAAATTCAAAGCTCTACCCGGAAGCTCGAAGTTTTGAATTTGTTCGCCTATTCAGGAGGGGCAACTCTTGCCGCTGCAGCAGCCGGTGCAAAAGTTTGTCACTTAGATGCATCGAAAGGAATGGTTGCTTGGGCAAGAGAAAATGCGAATTTAAGTCAGATGGGCACGGCGCCTATCCGTTGGATTATAGATGATGTTATCAAATTTTTAGGAAGGGAGCTTCGAAGAAACCAACGTTATGATGGCATTATATTAGATCCTCCCAGTTTTGGACGCGGCGCGCAAGGAGAAGTTTTTAAAATTGAAGATCATCTAGGGCAAATTTTAGAACTTTGCAAAAAAGTTCTGACAGACAATCCATCTTTTGTGATTTTTTCTGCCCATACTCCTGGATTTACTCCTATTGTTATGGGACATCTACTTGGGCAGGTGATGCCGGCAGGAAAAATGGAGACGGGAGAAATGCTCATTACGGGGAAAAATACATTAGATCTGCCCTGTGGAAGCTACGCGAGGTGGTTTACATGAGCGAGCAATTACTGATAACAAGTCTGCAAAATCAGGTGGTCAAACAGCTCGTAAAACTTCGAGATCGAAGAGACAGAGAAGAGACAGAGCTTTTTTTAATCGAAGGGTACAGAGAGCTTACAAGAGCTGTAGAAAATGATATTACGCTTATGAGCGTGTTTTTCTGCCCAGAGTTTTTCCTAGGAGAGAATGAGACAGCGCTTATCCAGAGGGCAAAACAAAAAAATACGATTATTTATCAAACATCGTCGCAAGTTTTTGAAAAAGTGTCTTACAGAGATCGTCCTGATGGTTTATTAGCTGTTGGGAAGCAAATGAAGAGAACGCTCAAAGACATCTCTTTGGTAAAGAATGATGACCCGTTTTTAATTGTTGCGGAAGCAATTGAAAAGCCGGGAAATTTAGGAACGATCCTTCGCTCTGCTGATGCGGTAAATGTAGATGGGATCATTGTTTGCGATCGTTGTACAGATATTTATAATCCCAACGTTGTCAGAGCAAGTGTGGGCACTCTTTTTACAAGGCCTGTCGTAGAAGCCTCTACAGATGAAACACTTTCTTGGCTCCGTAGTCAAAAGATTACGATTGTAGCGGCAACTCCTTATGGAGAAAAAGAGTTTACTGATACCGATTTAACAGGGCCGGTTGCGATTGTTGTAGGGACTGAGCAAGTAGGGCTTTCTGAAACATGGCTGAGTAGCGCTGACGTGCAAGTCAGGATCCCAATGCTGGGGGCTGCCGACTCTCTTAATGTTGCTACAGCTACCACACTTCTACTTTATGAAGTTCTTAGACAGAGAAGAAATGCTAAAAAATCCTGAAATTGTTTTTTGCGATAATCATATCTTAGTTGTGGCTAAACCAGCGGGGATGCCAACGCAAGATGTGGATACCCATGAACAGAGTTTAGAGCAGTACGCAAAGCAGTGGATCAAAAAAAAGTACGAAAAGCCTGGGAATGTATTTTTACACGCCATACATAGATTAGATAAACCAGTAACAGGTCTTGTTATCTTTGCCAGAACTAGCAAAGCTCTTTCTCGTTTGCAAGAGATGCAAAGGGAAAGGCAAATCGAGAAAGTCTATCTAGCCTATGTCGAAGGTATTTTGCTGAATAAAAAGCAAGACCTTGTCCATTATCTTTATCACGAAGAGTTTCGCTCCTCTATTGTTTCTTCCTCACATTCAGAAGGGAAAAAAGCAGAGCTACACTACGATGTGTTGAAAGAAAATCCCGTCTTTAGCCTTCTTAAAATTGTACTTGTGACCGGTAGGTATCATCAGATCCGCTGTCAGCTTTCTGCTATTGGTCATCCGGTCTTAGGGGATAAAAAATATGGATCTAAAATACCTTATCAAGGAGTTGGAGTTGCTCTGTTCCATACAAAGGTTACTTTCTTACATCCTGTGACGAAAGAAAAGCTCACCTTTGAAATCCCTTTTCCTGATGAGCGATCCATACAAAATTTGATTTAGTTCTCTGCTCTTTTGGCCTAACTGCTTTCAGGTTTTAGAATCTTACAAATCTCTCGAATATAATCTGTATTTTCTTCCACTAATTGCTTTCCTACATTTTGAAGTAAGCGGATTGTATCTTTGCTATGATCATCAAGGCTTGGAGGTTCATCGTCAAAATAATACTGAAGACGATGATAGGCACCATGTCCCAAAAAATCTTGGATTGCAAATTCTGTTTCTAAATCAGGTTGTACTGTATCAAACCACGTAGTTAGCAGATCTTGACTTCTATTGCCTTTTCGCGTAACGCCTGTTCCCAAAGAGACAACAAAGAGATTTTCTCTTTTATATCCTCTATCTAAAGAGTCAAAAATACAAGGTAAGGTAGGATCATTTTGCAAAACACCACCGTCCATAAATAGAATATTTTCTCTATTAAAAGGAGGGAAAAAAGTAGGTGCTGCAGAAGTACATTGTGCAATTTTTGAAAGAGCAAAGTTTTTATTAGATTCAGCATCGATCGAATATAAAGGCATTGTTTTTGAAGTGCGATTAAAGTTTTGTATGTCTTGTAATCGATAGGAAAGAGCGTGAAGCCCTCTTTTTGTGAAGCAATGAACCTTTTTTGGTATACTATCATGGGAAAGAATAGAAGTGGATCCGCCAAATGCCCCTGCAAAAAAAGATACAATCCCAGAAAGTCCGCTAGCAGTAACTGTACAGGCTTTAGAGATAATTTGATCGAAAGTATTTGTGGTAATAAGAATATCCGTAAGGGAAGATTGCGTGGTTAAGTTTCCTAATTTATCCTCAAAAAATGAAGATGGCGATAAATACTTTGGGTTGGATTGCTTCGATAATTTTTTCATTCCAAGTTAAATTTTGATTTTTCTTGTTTTGATACCGGGGGTTTTTTTGAAAAATCAAATCATGATCTCTAACATAAAAATCTACTAGATCTTGAGCTGTGTATTTAGGTTGAAGAGGATTTTGCTCATCTGGTGTGGTTAGACCCAAAGCAAGAATTCCTCCTGTAGATGTTCCTCCGATTAACTTAAATAAATTAGCTATCCGATCCTGTGTGATTTTTTCTATTTCTACAAGCACCTCTCCTGGAACAATTCCACGCATTCCGCCTCCATCGATAGGTAAAATAGGACAAATGGAGCGCGTAGTTTCCAAATTAGGTCTGGATTGAGCAAACTCAAGAAGTGAAAATTTTTTAGAACAAAAAGAGTGACATTTTTCTATTCGACTTTTCATTTCTTTACAATTTTCAGGAAGAGAATCTTTGAGCCGAGTTGCTTCTTTCATCGCCTCGATCATAGACAAGCTATTTCTCGTTTCATATGCTTTATTTTTGATTTGATCAAAATGTATTTGATAGAATTCAGTGCTTTCTGGGTTTTGTTTGACTAAAAGCCAATATTTTTTTTTCAGGGTTTCTTCAGTATGAGAGATGCTCTGCGCAATACTACTTCTTTTTTTGATTTCATCTGGAATCCAGCCTATAAGTGCTTGAAAATTTTGTCGAAGGTTATTACATCCCTCCAAAGTTACATTATCAATGATTTTCTG